>SKZM01000061.1 GCA_007127385.1 Methanosalsum sp. | reverse complement strand
CACCGGCAAAGTTGGTATATTGTGAATATATGGCTTCCAGTGTAGGTACATCCTCCTCAGTTTCCATGTATATATTGGCTATGCGGGAGAGTTCATGGAAGGACCTGAGGGCAAGCTGGGCATTGAAATCATCATCAAGGGCATCTCTAAACTCCATGTCAAGCTTTTCCATTTCCCTGATTATTTCAGGATCCGGAGTACCTTTTCCTCCGTCTTTGTTTTGCAGAATAAACTGCAGCTTATCATGGGTCTCTTTCAGCTTCTGGTAATTGTTTCTTGCATTGTCTGCAAAGCTGTGTGTATAATTCAGTAATTTCTTATGATGTACCGAGAGGAACATGTATCTGACAACCTCCCCGCCATAGGTCTCAACAAGGTCTGAAAGTGAGAGAACATTGCCCTTTGATTTGCTCATCTTCTCCCCATCAACCAGGAGGTGCTTGCCGTGGATCCAGTAGCGTACAAAGGCTTTTCCTGTCAGGATCTCAGCCTGAGCAATTTCATTTTCATGATGTGGAAATTTCAGATCCTCACCACCGGAATGTATATCGACTGTGGGACCAAATTCCTTCATTGCCATTACAACACATTCAGTATGCCAGCCAGGTCTGACCTTTCCAAAGGGACTTTCATAATAGATCCCATGCTCGATCTCTTCCTGGGTAGAAGCCTTTAGCAGTGCAAAGTCTCTGGGATTGTCCTTATCATACTCATCGACATCAACCGAAGCTCCGATCCTGATCCTGTCCAGATCGATCTTTGACAGTTTTCCATATTCCTCAAATGATGATATCTTAAAGTATACCGATCCGTTCTTTTCATAGGCAGCACCCTTTTCAATCAGCTTTACAGCAAGATCTATCATACCCTCAATATTCTCTGTAGCTCTGGGATATGCAGATGCACGCTTTATGTTCAGCTGGTCCAATCCTCTGAAGAACTCTTCTGTATATATCTTAGTGAATTCTTTCAGGCTCATTCCGGTCTTCTTTGCTCCTTCAATGGTCTTGTCATCGATATCTGTGATGTTCATGACAAGCTTGACGTCAAATCCCAGATATTCCAGTGTCCTGACAATTGTATCGGTCATCAGGAATGTCCTGTAGTTTCCTATATGTGGTGTACTGTATACGGTAGGACCACAGGCGTAGATGGAAACTTTTTTGTCCTCAAGCGGTACGAATAATTCTTTTTTTCCTGTAAGGGTATTGTAGATTTTCAAGATCAAATTCACATCTTTTTAATTTGTTACTCTATAATGTTTTTAGTCTATATTGTTATTTTGCTTTATATTCTAAGCTGATCTGCTATGAATTATTATTTTCTGATAAGGCAATTTTAGGCATTTTAAGATATCAGTGATAATTGTAAATCATTTTGAATAAATCATTAAAGATATTCTTCAGTTTACATCCTTAAAATCAGAATATATTATAAAGTATCAGGTATTATTTTTATTAGTTAGCATCAAGGTAAAACGGGTAGTATGCAGAAAAATACTGGTAACGGTATGGAACTTGAAATCCTGAGAAGACATATCCATGCAGTTGTTTTCAGAAGACAGCTCCAGGATCCCTGGAGATTATCTTTTATCAGCTCAAATATTGTTACATTAACAGGTTATTCCCAGCAGGACTTTCTTCAAAGTAAACTCAGCTGGAAAGATATTATATTTAGCAGTGATCTGGATCGTTTCGAATCTCTGGTCAATGATATAGCTGACGGTTTGGAAGATGAATACGAACTGAACTACAGGATATTGAATTCTGGGGATGATGTCGTTTCAGTTCAGGAAAAGGGTAAGGTCGTATTTTGCGGATCGGATTGTTATATTGAAGGGATTATCCTGCCTGATATCCAGGATAAGGCAGAGAATACACATTCTTTTGATTTCAATGAAAGCGGGGATATGCATTATTCTTCTCTTCTTTCAAAATTGCCGGGAATGGCATATATGTGCTTGAACGACGATAACCGGACAATGAGATTTGTAAGTGATGGATGTTTTGAACTTACAGGATACCGGCCAGAGGAACTGATAGAAAACCAGAATTTATTTTTCGATCATATCATACATCCGGATTACCGAAAGATCCTGATGGATGAATGGCAAAAAAGGATCTCTGAGCAGAGTGTATTCCATTTTGAATATCCGATAATCACTGTAGATGGAAATGAAAAATGGGTATGGGAGCAGGGCAGGACTGTTTTTTCATCCGATGGTGAGGTCATTGGGATTGAAGGCTTTATCAGTGATATTACAGATTACAGAATGAAACGGGAACGACTTTCAAAAAGTGAGGAATTATTCAGGGGTCTCTTTGATACAATACCCAGTGGCTGTGCAATATATAGGGTGATCAATGATGGGTCAAGGGGAAGTGACTATATTATCACCGATTTTAACCAGACCGCCCTGAGGCTTGAGGGCAAGGGCAAAGAAGAGGTTGTTGGCAGATCACTGTACGATCTCAGGCCAAATATTGACCAATATGGCCTGATTGATGTGTTTCAGAGAGTATGGATAACCGGTGAATCTGCCTATTATCCTGCCAGGGTCTATTCGGATGAACGATTTGAGAACTGGTATGAGAACTATATATTCAAAGTTCCGACAGGAGAAATCGTGGCTATCTACAATGATGTTACTGACAAGATGAAGTCCCAGCAAGTTCTCAGAGAAAGTCAGCAGCGATTGAGTGCCCTTTTTGAAAATGCTATGGACTCCATATTTCTTGTAAATGATAGTATGAAGTACGTTGATGCCAATCCTGCAGCCTGTGAACTGACCGGTTATAGTAAAGAAGAACTTCTAAAGATGTTCATCTCTGATATATCGCATCCTAAAAAGCACGATGTTGCGAAAAGAATGTGGAAAATGTTCATTGAAGATGGAAAAATGTCCGGTGAATATACGATAGAGAGAAAGGACAGACAGCTTATAGAGGTTGAATTCTTTGCGGCTGCAAATATTGTTCCAGGACTTCATCTATCTATACTTCGTGATATCACTGAACGCAAAACGACTGAAAAGAAACTGAGAGAGAAGGAGGAGTATAACCGGTCAGTTGTGGGTGCGATCCCCGGAATGATCATGAGGTCCAACAGTGAGGGTGAATATCTTGATATCCTCAAATCTTCTGAATTGAAACTCCCCTTTAAAGTAGAGGAGATTCTGGGTAAGAAGGTAACTGATGTTTTCCCGCAGGATGAAGGCCAGCGCATACTTGTGCACATAAAAATGGCACTTGCAACCATGTCTCTTCAGGTGATTGAGTATCCATTGCAGCTTCCGGATGGGAAATTCTGGTTCGAGGCCAGAATAGCTCCACTAAATGAAACCGAGGTTATTGCACTTGTTCTGGATATAACGGAAAGAAAACACCTGGATGAAATGAAGAATAAGGAAATTCTTCTAAAAGAGGTGCATCACAGGGTAAAGAACAATCTTCAGATCATTTCCAGCCTTCTCAATCTCCAGTCCAGGAACTTTGATTCACATGCCGTAAAAAATGCATTTATAGACAGTCAGAACAGGGTAAGGTCAATGTCACTTGCACATGAAAAATTGTACCAGTCCCCGGATATGTCAACAATCGAGATGTCTGATTATATCAAAAGCATTGCAGGATATCTGTATCAGATATACAATATGGACGAACATACAGAGATGATAATTGAAACCGATACAGCATATTTTAGTGTGGATACTGCAGTTCCCCTTGGCCTTATGTTAAATGAACTGGTTACAAATTCACTCAAACACGCATTCCCTGAAGAAAAGGAAGGCTCTGTCACCATAAGATTTACCTGTGAAGATGGTTACACACTGGAGGTAGCAGATGATGGAATAGGGATTGCTGATATCTCTGAATATGAATCCTCTCCTTCCCTTGGACTGAAAATCGTATATATGCTGGCAGATCAGCTAAATGCCACAGTTGAGGTTGACACCAGCAATGGAACGAGTTTTACTGTTTCTTTTTAATGGGAAGTAATTTTCCATTCAGGCGTAAACATGATTCGCTTCTATTTCCTTTGATTTCTTTGATCTAAGTTTTCCCTTTAAAGTTTCGTAGTATTTCATAGTATCCTGTGTCACCGAGGGTTCAGTCTCTTCAACCGCTTTTAAGAAATGTTTCTGGTATACCTTTTCTGCCTGTATATTTTCACGCAGGGCAAATCGACCTGCCTTCTTGCATATTGCAGCAATATCTGCCCCCGTGTATCTATCAGTTCGGCTCACCAGATCATTCAGATCCACATCTTCAGCAAGTGACATTTTCTTTGTATGTACTTCAAATATCCTTTTTCTGGATCCTCTGTCAGGAACGGGTACTACTATAAGTTCATCAAACCTGCCAGGTCTTAGAAGTGCAGGATCAATGATGTCAGGTCTGTTGGTAGCTCCTATTACAACCACACCTCTTAATTCTTCAAGTCCGTCCAGTTCTGACAAAAGCTGGTTAACGATTCTCTCTGTTACATGTGGCTCTCCGGCTGCAGTTCCTCTCACAGGTGCCAGAGCATCCAGCTCATCCAGAAATATCACAGACGGTGCTACCTGCTTTGCCCGGGAGAACACCTCATCAATACGTTTTTCTGACTCTCCATACCATTTGGACAGAAGATCACTTCCCTTTGCTGAGATGAAGTTGGCATCAGATTCATTTGCAATTGCCTTTGCAAGCATGGTCTTCCCTGTCCCAGGGGGTCCATAGAGAAGCACTCCCTTTGGAGCTTCAACACCAATACGTTTGAACGATTCCGGATTTTTAAGGGGCCATTCCACTGCTTCCTTGAGAAGTTCCTTTACATTTTCCATCCCACCGATATCTTGCCAGCTAACATTCGGGGTCTCGATCATTATCTCCCTCATTGCCGATGGTTTGATCTCCCTGAGAGCATTATTGAAATCCCCTGCAGTTACCACCAGCTTGTCCAGTATCTCCTTTGGAATGGTCTGATCTTCGAGATTGATTTCCGGAAGAATTCTTCGAAGAGCACCCATTGCTGCTTCACGGGCAAGAGCTGCAATATCTGCACCAACAAACCCATAGGTAATCTCAGCCAGCTCCTCAAGATTCACATCATCATAGAGAGGCATGCCACGTGTATGTATCTGCAAAATCTCCATCCTCCCTTCTCTGTCAGGAACCCGCAGTTCTATTTCCCGATCAAATCGGCCAGGTCTCCTGAGTGCCATATCCACTGCCTCAGGTCTGTTTGTTGCTCCTATCACAATCACATTTTCCCGCTCTTTAAGGCCATCCATTAATGAAAGAAGTTGGGCAACAACCCTTCTTTCAACTTCTCCTGTAACTTCAGCCCTTTTTGGAGCAATTGAATCGATCTCATCTATTAAAATAATGGATGGTGCATTTTTTTCTGCTTCCTGAAATATATTCCGGATCTGCTGTTCTGATTCTCCGTAGTACTTTGACATTATCTCCGGGCCATTGACTATTATGAAATATGCATCAGATTCATTTGCAACAGCCTTTGCAAGCATGGTCTTGCCGGTTCCAGGTGGGCCGTGTAAAAGCACACCCTTTGGAGGCTCAATTCCAAGGCGATCAAAGAGTTCAGGATGTTTCAGGGGGAGTTCTATCATTTCCCTGACCTTAGAAACAGCATGCTGGATACCTCCAAGATCCTCGTACATTACAGTAGGGACTGTTTGTTCGGGGGCAAGCTCTGTAGCTTCAGGTAGGAGTTCTATCTGCGTATTCTCGGTAATCTTCACAATTCCTCCAGGTGTGGCTGAAACAACCTGCAATTTAATCTCACCAAGTCCAAATGATGGTCCAAACATGTCCTGGAACAGATCTTCAAACATTGTTTCTGTTGAGAAGCTATCCTTTGGTTTTCTTACAGTTGTTGTGGAGATGAAATCTCCTCTGGAAACGGTCCGGTGTTGAAATACTGAATTTAAAGCTTCTGGAGGTGCATGTATTCGTATACCCTTGTTGACAGGTGCAAGGGTAACCTGCCTTGCTTCTTCCCACTCTGCCTTTTCCAGCATTACCTGCTTTCCAATACTGGCTTTTGCATTGGTTCGAATAAGTCCGTCCATACGTATGATCTCAAGGTCGGAATCTGCAGGATAGGCCCGGCCCACAATAGCAGATGTGGATCGATCACCTGTGATCTTAATAACGTCAAATACTTCAAGTCCAAGTTCTTTCCTGCATTTTTCATCAATTCTAACTATTCCTTTCCCCACATCTTTTTGAGCTGCTTCAGCAACCTTCAATCTGATCGACTTTTTATCTTTTGTTTCAGTCATGCATTAACCCCTGATTTACAAAACCGAATCCATGAGTAAGATTCTTCTGGATTTGAAATGACGGCAAATCTGTAAATAAATAAGATACTATTTTAACAGCTATTAACCAAAAAATCCCCGGTATCCATGTGAATATTTGAAACTAAACTATGTAAATATTGTGGAGGATAGCATTTTTTTTAATATGTAAATCCCGGCTGGAAGATATAATGGACCGAATACAGGATGCTTTTCATTCTGAAGTTGTTATATTTATTAACCATTATTCTGCATTACACCGAACTCTTCAAGGATCAGTCCCAGCAATTGATGATTTGAATGATTTATGTTTTCAAATCTGGTTTTGTAGAAGGCTGATAATCTCACTCCATCCTTATCTGAGTAAATATAGAACTTTGCATCTGTATAACTGATTTCCATAGCCTTCTTCCTGATGTTCTCAACCCTTTCCTCGAAATTAGCTGGTATTTCCTTGAGATAGAAATCAAAAGTTTTAGGGATCCTGTTACACCCATAGTTGCGTATAGGATTTTCGAGAAAGGTTTTGTTCGGGATCTTGTAGTAATCCTCATAGTTAGAGGGAGTAGGGTCTACAACCACATAGAAAAGACCAATATGCTTGACTAACCCCTCATTATCTCCAACATTTATATAATCCCCAATCTTGAATGGTTTTTTTGTAAGTAGGATAAACCAGATAAAATAGGAAAGAATGATATCCCTTATAGCAAAGGCAAAGCCTGTGGTGATCAATCCCAGGAATATGGCTATGTTTCTGGGATCGATCCCAAGTTGCCAGAAGATTATTACCAGGGCCAGAGAGTATATCAGGCCTATATAGACCTTGCTGAGCAGTATCTTCTCTTCAGGTTCCCCCAGACTATCAAAATGGGCCTGGATAGTGTTTAGAGTAAACCTTATAAATATCGTTCCTATTGCAAATGAGACCAGAATGATCACAATAGCTTCCAGAAATACAAGTATGATTTCAGGGACCATTATAATTTCCTGGCGGTGAGCGATCATCAGCAATAGCAAAGGCAGCCCAACCAGGACGAATAACAGTATCATACGGTTAAGTATTCTGGTAAGTACATGTGTCTTCATTCTGGTAAGGGCATTTCTGGAATGCTTTCTGGATAAAATAGTGGTAAATTTCATGATGGATGGCTATTATTTGAAGTCATCTCTAAATGGTCATGCATGAATATCTTTTTATCGTTTCCGGGAAAAGATCCATACAATAAAATATGGTATACTGAGGTTATAATTCATGCAAAATGAAAACAAACCGGAAGATGAAGACGAACTGGACGAAGATGAACTTGAAGAGATGTTAATCCGCCTTTCAGGAAAGCGGAATGATAAAAAACACCGCGGGTATGGGGAATATGAAAGAAGGGGAATTTACAGAGGAGTAAAGGTTGAGAATAAATAATTTCATTGATATACTATTCTGTTCCATTAAGGGACAGTGGCTATTTGTTACAAAATATTAAATATCTTAAGCTTATATATTAATATATTAGACCTATTTTCAGGTCTTTGTGGGGTAGAGATAATATGAGTATAGAAGAGTTAATTAAGACAGTTTCCTGTGATCTTGAGAAACTGATAAATATTAAAACCGTTGTTGGAGAGCCTATATTTGCAGGTAGCAAGACTATAATCCCAATAACGAAAGTAACTTTTGGATTTGGAAGCGGCGGTTTAGAAAGTAAGTACAATAAGGGTGAAGAAGGTAAGAGCAATAAGGATGAATCAGGAATGGGCGGCGGTGGCGGCGCCGGAGCAAAGCTTGAGCCTGTTGCATTTCTTGTTGCTAGTGAAAATGAGGTCAGGCTGCTGCGGGTCTCTGAGAAAACCGATTTTGGTAAACTTCTGGAAAATGCACCGGAAATCCTTGAAAAGGTAAAATCTTCAAGGGACAAGAAAAAGGCTGAAAATGAAAAACAGACCGAGAAAACTGAATCTGAGGACATCTCTCCGCAGAGCACAGTATAGTCGGGGTAGAAGAACTAAACCTGGTATGAAATATCTATTAAGTGGTTCTGACCATGGAGCTCTTTATTCAGATATTCCTTTTTGTTTTATTCTTACTGATAGGGCTCTTCCTTTTTGCTCCTTTTGAACTGAAAGTCGATTCCATGAAATATGGAACCCGAATCGAGAACAATATCCTGGTAAAATGGTTTCTATTTTCCTATACTCTGAATAGAGAGGAGGATACATCTCTTAAAAATGATCAAAAAAAGGCGAGTTCAGGCGAATCTGAAGAAAAGGCAGGATCTGAAATTAAGGACAGTGTAAAGGACATTGAGTTTATTTTCGGGCTGATAAAACAACTCTTCAGGCCATCTATGAGAATGATGGTAGGAATTTTAAATAAAATCACTGTAAAAACCGGACATTTCAGTGTCAGATACGGATTCAATGATCCCGCGGATACCGGTATGATGTGTGGATTTATGTACTCTGCTGCAGGGATTGTGAGACAGGTATCTGATAAATGTAAGATTGAGATTAATCCTGTGTTTGACCATGAAGTCTTCAATTATCATGCACTTTTTAATATTCAGATGAGGATATATGCAATAATTCCTGCTTTTCTCATATTCATGTTCAACAGAGATGTAATGGATGCTTTCTGGAAGATTGTACGCAGAAAGATAAGTTTTTAATTATTATTCGGTATCAGATTCGTTTCATGTGAATTCATCTGATCTAAAGGCTCAGATGCCTTCTGTCTAATTCCCTGAACCAATAATCTTAGAATCTTTTT
>SKZM01000143.1 GCA_007127385.1 Methanosalsum sp. | reverse complement strand
ACCGTCTATTATATTGGATTTACCACTTCCGTTCGGGCCGGAAATGGTAGTGAAATCATCAAAAAAAGGAATCTTGACCTTTTTACCAAAAGATTTGAAATTCGTAAACTCTATTTGCTTGATATACACACGATACCTCTGTTTTTTGGATGGATGCTAAATAAAATTATCACTGGAAGTTATCTTATTTCAGGTCCATATAAATCTCAGGATCTTTCTTTCCTGTATGTTGTGGTTATTACTGCATCCTCTCCTTCACGACTTTCCACAGATTCCTGTTCAGATTCCTTTCTTTTTTTACGTGCTCTATTGTCATCCGCTATAATATATTCGGATGTTTCATTCTTATAGTCACTTGATGCATTTTTTGGTCTGTTGTTGATAAAATCAGGATTATCACAACTTTCTGCAATTATGTATTCAGATTCATCGTTCTTATTTTCTTCTGCATGCTTATGATCTGACGGCTGACTATGGGCATCGCGTATATTGAACCTGACCTTCCTAAAGCGTGCATTATCATCAAGGGGATCGTTTTTTTCAGTCCTTTCAGAGATAGGCTGTTCTTGATTTCTTACAGTTTCTGGTTTTTGAGACGACCCTTCCCTTACAGCAGCGGACTCCATTCCTGATCGTGGGGGGTCCGATACAGAATCAGTTTCAAAGGACTGTAGCCGGGACGGAAATGACCCAGGTATTTCACTGAAACTATTATCAGGTTTTGATTGCCGGGCCTTAAGACCAGCATCGTTCCCATTATCCTGTTCATATCTGCTTTTGAGTGCCCTGATTACTGACTTCTGATCCAGGAGCTCGTTCATAACCCCATTGAGATTATTTGAGATCTCCTGAACTCTGGATTCAAGTTTCCTGAGACGATCGTTGACATCGGGATCATTCTGAATATCACGCTGCAGTTCGTCAATAATTGAATCCTTTACGGTTTTTTTTATGTGTTCAAATTCCCTGTCCTTTTCTGCCAGCTGGCGCTCAAGCCTCTCAATAACAAGATCCCTTTTTTCATTGTTCATCCAATACCTCGCAAACCATTCATCCCATAATATTCATTAAAATCAGAGTATCTGGATACATTATATTCAAAACGTATAATATAATTTATGGTGACATTGTATCCTTTACTGCATTAAACTTTTCCGGGCACTATTCAAAAGACCGGAATTGATACAGTTCAAAATTATGATTTCGGAAAAAAGCCTTATACAAGGTATAAAAAAGTAAAAATACGAATATGAAAAAAATATTTAAGAACCTTTTTTAGTTCTTTGGTTTTTCAGGATAACTGTAGCTTATCCTTTTCATCAATGTCATCTCTGATTCAGACAAACTCCCATTTTTCCACCTTCATTCAGCTGAAATAAATGAAATGTTTGTCACGGGGTCCTTTTCAACTGAGAACACAAGGTCTGCCGAGTCGATAAGGGATTCATCATGGGATACGATCAGGATCTGTCCTACACCTACATTGCGCATCATATCAATAAGTTTTATGAGCTGGTGTATATGACCCCGGTCCAGAAATACCGTTGGTTCGTCCATTATCAGAGGAGGAAGGTCAATTGAATCATTTCCTCTACCCATGGACATGAGCCTATAGATGGCACATCTGAGTACAAGATTAAATATTGCCCTCTCTCCTCCGCTTAAAAGCTTTGGTTCCAGTGGAGTGCCATCCTTCTCATAGACTGTGAAATTGTAGTCATGGTCCAGTTCTATACGGGCGTAGGCATTGTTGGTATACATGAATGAGAATATTTCATTCATCAGGCCGTCAAGGGCATCGATGTTCTTTAGACGAAGTTCTGTTCTGAGACGTTTATACATCTCCTCCAGTGATCGACCTTCTTCATATACCCTCTCAAGATACTTTTTCTGGTTGATCATTAAATGAAGGTCCTTCTCAAGTACAGAAAGCCGGCTGATATCAGCTTCAAGCTTTCCTTCCTGCCTTGAAAGCTCATTCATTTTTTCATTCAGCTTCTCAATATCATTACCCATGTTACCATAGGCTTTCCTGTAGAGACTGTAGTTATTCTTCATCTCATCTATATTCTCAGCTTCAAGCTTCTTTCTAAGCTCTGATATTCGCCTCTGGAGATCTGAGATATTCTCTTCCAGCATCTGCACCTTATCCTGATCCGATCTGATACCATTTTCAAGCTGTTCAGCTTTATTGAGATGTTCCTGAATTTTGTTAGTATTTTTCATTATGTGTCTGATACCATCAAGTTTCTTCTGGACCTTTGAGTGTTCTGTTTTCAGATCCATATTTCTGGAATTCAATGATCTGGAACTGGCAGAGAGTGAATCAAGAGCCTTGATCACCTCTTCTTTTTGATCCTTTGATGAAACAATTTCTCCTTCCAGCTCTAAAATTTGTTTCTTGTAATCATCAATCACTTTTGTGTTTGACTGGATATTTGTCTCAGCTATCTGTTTCTGATATGTATATTCCTGCAGTTTCCGGTCCAGTTTTCTTGCAAGATCTACCTTTTTGATCCTCTCTTCGATCTCTTTCTGTTTTCTTTCAAGATCCAATAGTTCACTGGAGTATTCTTTCACCTTCGTGAGATCTTCATTCTCTTCTTTAGAGACTGGAGAGCCTTCAAGATCCTGACCGCAGGTTGGACAGATTCCTTTCTCCAGCATTTCCCGGTTTGTCTGTATTTTCTTATTCAGCTCTTCCAGTCTGGTCTTTATCCCGCTTTCGTTTCCATGTAGTCGCTTTTGCTGATCTCTCAAAAGCCCCATGATCTCATCGATATCTTCAAGCTTTTCAGGTGAAAATCCAAGATCTCTGGCCTCAGCAACTGTATCATTCTTCTTCTGCTCCATCTGGTTTACAGACCTTTCAAGATCCTCAATTTCCCGGGACTTTGAATCCAGATGTCGCTTTAGTTCAGTGATCTTTCTGCTCTTTGAATCAAGCTGTTTTTCCAGAGATTCAAGTAACTCCTTTTTCTGTTTCATTTCTTTTTCCAGTGAACTGGTTTCATGATCCAGACCATTTATTTTATCACTTATATTGCGCTCAAAAGTTTCGATTTCAGATACAACCGTTCCCATATCTTCTGAATTAGCAGATATTCCAAGATTGGTCTTCAATTCCCGGTTCTCAGCCTCAAGTTCATTCACCGCCCTTTTATATGACCTGATCTTATCCCTTGAACTCTCAATGGACTGATAGAGAGATGCTTTTCTGTCCATCAGCTTCTTTTGTTGACCTTTAAGAGAAGACAGGTCATCCATAACCTTATCATATTCCCGGATATCGGTTTCAAGACTGTTGATCTTCACCAGGGCTTTATTTCTCTTCTCCTGTAACTGGCTGATTTTAAGCTGGAGTTTTTTGGATTCCTCTTTAAGGGCAGAAAGGGTATCATAAGGATCCTGTGATCTGATTGTTTCAATCTCAGATTTGATATCCCTGATCTTTTGATCAGCATATCTCTGGTGGCGACCTATGCCGGTCCTGGCGCTGACTGACCTTTCCTGGTACTCCTCAAGTCTTCCGATCTGCAGCAGATCATCGATCATACGCTGGCGATCCTGGGACCTTGCATTTATGAGTACATCAATCTCACCCTGTCTTATATAAACACAGTTTCTGTATGCTTCCTCATCCATTCCAAGCATATTGCATACAAATTCATATGTCTGGGTAGCCTGGTCTGCAATAATCTCATCTGCGGATCTCACAACCGATCTGGTACTGGTTGCACGTCCGGTTTTTGAAGATATCCTGAAGGCCTGTTCAATCTCAAATATATTCCCATCATATTCAAACTCAAGATTGATGGACGCCTTTGAGGATCCTTTTCGGATCATATCCCCGATCACATAATCCTTTGTAAGGGCCCTGCTTCCAAAAAGAGCTATAAAGCAGGCCTCCAGAAGACTGGACTTTCCACTGCCATTGTTTCCTGAGACGACCGTAACCCCGTCATCAAAGGAGATGTCAAGATTCTCATAACTTCTGATATTTTCGATCTGAAGGTTTTTCAGCTTCAAAGGAAATCCCCCAGATTATGTTGCTTTAATGAACTATGTCTACCTTGCTCCGGTCTATCCGGATCTGTGACTTTTCCAGAAGATTGCTCTTTTGATGTTTCTGTTTCTGGCTCATCATCAGACTGTGCGGTTACCATGTCGACCTCTGATTCTATCAGGGATTTTCTAACCTGGGTTGATTCTTCTGATTGCTCACTGCCTGCATTTAAATTATCAGAGTATGTCTGTTCATTATCAAAATCCATCTGTTTAAAATCCATTGTCTCCATCATGCTGGCAATACGCTCTTCAGACTCTGCATCAACTCTGCTCTTTGGAATATTCAGATCCCTTACGATCTCATCAATAAGCAGACCTGCAGAAGTCAGATGCATCCTGTTGATCTCTTTTTTTACTGCCTCGTCTGGGTCTGAGAATGAAACTGATATTGACAGATTATCAGGTCTGTTTCCTGCAATTCTCATATCCCTTACACGACTAACAAGGGCACCCCTGTTCCTCAAGTGTTCCTCAATATCTGTATAGGATACAGGTACAGATGTCTCGCCATGAATATCAACAAAGACCACCCTGTCCTTAAGATTATGTTCATCTATCTTCCCAAAAATATCTTCATATATATCTGATACTCCACTGATGTTTACAGGAATGAAGGCAAATTCCCTGGTTGGTATATGACGGCGACTGATATCAATTCCTGAATCGGATATCTTCACTATATTGTAGGAGCGCCTTTCCTTCTCCGATGCACTGTTCCTTTCAGTACTGCCACTGTATGTTACCCATGCATCTCCTACCATGGTCTTATCATGTATATGATAATCTCCCAGCAGTATTGCATCAACATTGAAGGGAAGGGAATCAATAACTTCCCTGCAGTCCCATTCCCCAAAAGAAAATGGTTTCATGAGCTGATGCATTACAATTATATTATAATCAGATTCTTCCTGCGCATTGAACAGGGAATAGTCAAAGGAGGATATCTTTGATCTGGATATGTTGTCAATTCCATAGATTGATACCCCATCGATCCTGTATGGCTCAGTTCCCAGTCTTACCGCTATTCCCATGTTTTCAAACAGGTCAAGCCACTGGGAATTCTGTTTGCTCTCATGATTTCCCACAATTGCCAGAAACGGAATGTCTGCACTTTTAAGCTTTGACAGGATGGCTATGGTATCAAGAATATCATCAAGTGTCGGATTACGGGTATCAAAAAGATCGCCTGCATGTATTACCGCATCAACATTCATTTCAATGGAGTCATTGATCACAGAAGAAAAAGCATTCAAAAAATCCTGTCTTCGAATCTCGCTATGGTACTGCTTATATCCAATATGTGAATCCGCTGTGTGAACCAGCCTGATCTCAGATCTCATTCAAATCCCCTGGTATATTACCCAGGATACATATTGTCATTCTATATAAATCAAGTTCTCCGACCTGCATCTATGGAATACCCTATAACTAAACAGTGGCAGTATCAGATCTATATTTGATCCTGACATAATATCTGAAAAGATAAGAAAAATATAACAGGATCAGTCCTCTCGTTCCAATTCCTGTATAATATCATTAACCGTAAGTTCCCCTCTTCCAACCTTCTTTACCATAGGATATATGAAAGAGCAGTCATCAATGGCACTCCACCTTTTTTCACCCACTTTTCTGATAACCTCATTCATTACTTTACCACAATCAGAGCAATATCTATCATCACTTTCTTTCCCGCATATTTCACATTTCATAAAATGCCTCCTGTACTTAAAAATGTTTGTTGGATTTAAATAAATTGTGGTTCCGGGAATAATTATATATCATTTATGGACACCAACATATTCTCATGACCCTTGAACCGGTACATATGAAAGCAATATCCAGCATGGCTTCCAGTATAGATACATCCATTACAGAGGATGAACCTGATATTGCAACCAGCCTGTTCAGTCTCCTGCAGGAACTGACCTATCGGGGCGATACTGTGCTGAAATCTCTGGAAAAGCTGAACCGTTCGAAGGTCAGTATGGATGAGATGTCACTTTCAAGAGATAACTTCAGTACCACATACTCCTGTGATAGCGGCAGTACCAATCCAATAGCTTTTGATAACGGAACATTTGTTGATTTCTGTCACTGTGCAGTTGCTTCCACACCCACTGATCCTGAAATTCACCGAAAAAGGACCATAGTGGCAGCCACCTATTCTCCAAGCATGTATTCTGGTATACATGCAGAACATACATGGACCTATTTTGACGAGGGAATGGGGAAAAAAAAGATCATTAAGATCCAGCCCGGGCTGCTCAACAAGAGAACCCGCAGAATGGTTCATGATATTGCACTCTATTATGCAGAATCAGAGCACATTCTCTGGATGATTGAAGAATTTGACAGTAATGGATTCTTTATCATGGACGGACCGGTTTATCCAAAGCAGCTAATGTACTGGATGGTTGTTGATTCCGATGATATCCAGATCCGGGACGATCCGAATACAAAAAAGATCCTCCAGAACTATGTTGATATCATGGACCATCACATAGAGAACAGGATACCTCTGATCGGGTTTGTAAAGAACCCGGAAGATATGCAGATAATGAGAACAATACGCAGGGAGAAAAAAAGATCGGATGTCCCCTGGCTACTGGACGCCCAGTTCTTCAAATGTGTACTCTCACCACCCAGTCACAATAAACAGAACAAAGCTAAACTGAAAAGACATATCACCTATACCAGCTGGTTCCTGCAGCCAAACCAGTTCTATGAGAACATGTTAAAGGAGAACTCACCCCTTGTGGATAAGTCAATAACACACAAGTTTCCCTGTGAATATTACGCACTGACCTTCTTTATGGTCTATGTACCTTCAATGAACACCATATTCAAAATCGAAGCCCCCTATGGACTCACAAAGGATGAGGAGATGAGAGACATGATCAAAACAAAGGTCCTCCATGACCTATCCGTCAATAAAATTCCTTTGACCCTATCAAAAGCAGATTCAATCGCAAAGATCAGGCTGGCAGAAAGAAAACAGATCATCAGGGATTTCAGGAGCATGAGAGTGGACACAGAATATAATGATATTCGCTGGAGTGAAACGGATGAATATAGATGAAGATATAATGGCCTATGCCGGAATAGATGATGAATCTGGCAGCAGCATTAACAATGAAGATTTTGAATTTGAAGAATATGTGTTTCCGGCTACTGACAGATCCATAAATGAGAATGATCTGGATGAAGCTTTTGGAATAATCACAACAGGTATAGAACCACTGGAAATCACTGAGGCCGGTGCAAAGCTTACGGCATATATTTCCACAGGGCGCAGAAATGATATACGTCTGGGAATGTATGTGATCGTACCATATGGAGATGAGGACCTTTTTGCCAGGATATGGAAACTGCAGTACCTCCAGGAATTTGATGTTGATGATGCCACTGAGATACATTCGATCAGAATGCTCAAATCAAATACTACCAGTGAAATGGACTATAAATTTCTGGCCTATCTGGATCCTATCTGCATACTCTATCACCCGAAGAAAGAAGGTATGATTACACGCAGAATGAGTGACAGGATCCCCAGACCAAATACTCCGATCATGCCTGTGAACGATAAAATAAAAATCCAGACAGGTCTCAACATACCACAGGAAGGTATATTCATGGGTCATCTAAGTGTAGGCGGGGAACTGATAAGAACACATGCATCTCCCCCTACTGTACCATATTACCTGAGAAATGATTATTCTATGGGAGATCCTCTGGTGTTCAGGCATCTTCTTATCTGTGGAAGTACAGGTACTGGAAAAACCTTCCTGACAAAAAATATTATCAGGCAATTCATGGACGAAGACAACAGATATCAGCTGCGTCTGGATAGTGAAACAAAGAAGAACCCCTGTTTTGTCATAATGGACCCTCAGGATGAATATTCCCAGCTATTTGAGGATAACGATGTTCTCACACCTGAAGATGAAAATAACTTCAGGTCACACAGGATCAATTATGGAAGGTGGTCCAGAACCAGAACATTTGCTGCAAAGGTCCAGGACCATAAATACACCGGGAAGTCAAGGGCCCAGCAGATCGAATTTACCATACCCTTTGAAGTGGTAAGGTCAAATTCCTGGCTGATAGCCCCTGCAGGCATGACAGAACTTCAGTATATCGCAATGGATCTGCTTCTTGATGATTATTTCAGAAAAGGGAACATAACCAGGCCAACCTACAGGGGTTTTATCGACTATGTCAGTGACGCCGGTACCAGGGCCACCTATGTGGATAGCGGTAAGATACATGAAGCATCCTATGACGGAATAGTCAGACGGGTGAATAACCCTTCCTTCAAAAAGGTATTTGATCAGGATGCGGTCCCGATTACAGAAATGCTGGCAGATGTGTTCAAACCCGGTTATATAAGTGTATTTCCAACAGAATATATTAATTCACCACGTATCAGGGATCTGATAGTACTTACCCTGATGACAGTAATAGTGGATAACAAGCTCAGCACCTCAGGTAACCTGGATGTCAAGAATACACCCATAATACTTGGCCTGGATGAAGCTCACAGGTATCTTGCAAAAACTGAAGGGGAGCATTCCAGAAGGATAGTCTCCAAATTTGCTGATGCTGCCCGTCAGGGGCGAAAAGAGGGACTCGGGCTTTTGCTGATAACACAGGATCCCCAGGATATTGATGATACCGTGTTCAAGCAGGTAAACACCAGAGTTATCCTCAACCTTACCAATGACTCTGCAATCAATGCCCTCAATGTAGCAAAGGAATATCAGAAAAGAATTCCCTATCTTAAAAAAGGACAGATGATAATACATAGTCCTGATAACAGCGATATTGTTGAAATCACAGGATTGTCCAGATGTGTTGTAAGACATATCTGAAAATATATCCCATATTCTCTATCAGAATTTACCGAAACGTATATATCAGGATAACTACTATGGGAACAATCATCCTTTATTTATAAAAAATGGGCCGGTAGCTTAGTCAGGCAGAGCGATGGACTCTTAATCCATAGGCCGAGGGTTCAAATCCCTTCCGGCCCGTTTTTAATTATTTCTTGCTTTTTCTAACGAAAACTGATCAGCAGGCTCACCGTTAGTTCCTGTGATGATTCAAATGACTATTAGATTCTTTTTATCAATACCTTCGACATGATCAATAGCAGTGTTCTACTTGATGGAAATGCTTTTAGCAGGCACACTGAATTCTATTGCATCTTGT
>SKZM01000055.1 GCA_007127385.1 Methanosalsum sp. | reverse complement strand
TGCATCCTAGTTTATCTATTTTTGGTACTGTAATCTTGAGGAATTTGCATATTGCAGAAGCATGTTCAGCTTCAACTTTTTTCAAAGCCTTAAATTTAGCTATATTGTATTCATCTTCCTTCAAAACTGCCTCTTCCATTGCACAAATATAAAACCCAGCATTGCTAACTTCAAGTTCAAGTGCCGATTCCAGATTCTTTCGGCTTGTTCTACTAAGTTCTACCTCAAATTCTGCAGAATCCCATCTATCAGCTTCTACGATATATTTTGTCATGGCTCCACAGAAAGGACATCTATCTGGCTTATCTGTTCCTATATACGGATCTCCGCATATTCTGCATCTGAATACCTGCACTTTATTGGTCATATGTCCAGCCCTTTTTATTGCTACGATCAGTCAGTATATCTATCTATCTATCTATCTATCTATCTATCTATCTATCTATCTATCGGTCAAATTATTACACGATCCATCAAACATCCAGCTTAAATACAATCCGAGCCATCAATTACTAAATATAATAAACAGTAATGTTTAGATCCGTAAGATATAATCCATAAAACTTTTCTATAAAGGTATATGTGATAGATCAAGATAAATATCTTGATAGATTTTAAATAATAAAAAAAAGATTCCTTAATCAAAACATCAACTTGTAATATATGTTATTTGTTAATCAATGGTGAAAATATGTACGCAGACAGAATAAATGCATTACCAGCCTATCTATTTGCAACGATAGACGAAGCAAAATCAAAAATGGTCGAAAAAGGTGTGGATGTTATTGATCTGGGAGTAGGAGATCCGGATAAACCAACACCTCCCCATATTGTAGAATCAATGTGTGAAGCAGTAAAAGATCCTCAAAATCACAAATATCCGTCCTACAGTGGCCTGATAGAATTCAGGGAAGCTGCATCAAACTGGCTTAAAGATACCAGAAATATCGATGTGGATCCTGCAACTGAAACCCTTACAATGATCGGGTCAAAGGAAGGTGTGGCACACATTCCACTTGCATTTATCAACCCGGGTGATGTTGCACTTGTTCCAGACCCTGCATATCCGGTTTATAAGATAGGAACACAGTTTGCAGGTGGGAAACCACACATTATGCCTCTGCTGGAAGAAAACGGCTTTTTACCGGATCTTGATTCAATTCCTCAGGACATAATTGCAAAAAGCAAGCTCATGTTTCTGAATTATCCAAATAATCCAACCTCTGCAACAGCAACCGTGGATTTCTTTAAAGAGGTCGTGGATTTTGCACAAGATAACGATATTGTCATAGTTCATGATAATGCATATTCTGATATTGTTTTTGATGGATATAAGTCTCCAAGCTTTCTGGAAATCGATGGAGCCATGGATGTAGGAATTGAACTCTATTCCCTGTCCAAAACATACAACATGACAGGCTGGCGCCTTGCATTTGCCGCCGGAAACAGTGAGATAATCAATGGTTTTGGAAAGGTTAAATCCAATATTGATTCCGGTGCATTCGATGCCATACAGAAAGCTGGGATAACTGCACTTGCCAGTTCACAGCAGTGTGTTGAAGATATGAACAAAACATATACAAGCAGGCGGGATACATTGTTAAAGGGCCTGAAAGAGATGGGTCTGGAAGTAAAACCACCAAAAGCAACATTCTATGTATGGGCACCTGTACCTGAACAGTATAAATCAATTGAATTTTCAAAGCTATTGCTTGAGGAAGCAGGCATTGTAGCAACCCCTGGTGTTGGATTCGGGGAATATGGTGAAGGTTATATCAGATTCGCACTTACTCGCTCTGTTGATAGAATAAGTGAAGCTGTTGAAAGAATGGGAAAACTCGAGATCTAAGGATGAAATCCATATACTGAGATCACATCCTTTGATATTTCCCTTTTTATTTTTCTGGACTATTTTTTAAGAAGACTCACACTACTGATTGAACCGTTCTGCATCATGTGATCCACCAGAACAAGAGCCATCATAGATTCTGCTACTGGTACCAGCCTTGGAGGAATTGTAGGATCATGCCTTCCTTTTATTGATATGCCCGTATTCTTCATCGATTCCATATCAACCGTCTTCTGTTCTTTTGAGATTGAAGGAGTGGGTTTTACCGCCATTTTGCATATAATTGGCATACCTGTGGAAATTCCACCTATAATTCCTCCTGCATTATTAGTTTTCATAAAAACATTTTCATCCTGCAGGATTATTTCATCATTCATCTGACTTCCCTTCATTCTAGAACATTCGAAACCTGTTCCAAACTCAGTCCCTTTTACAGCTCCTATACTCATCATAGCCTTTGCAATATCTGCATCCAGCTTATCGAAAACAGGTTCACCAATACCTGGTGGTACTCCACGAGCTATAACCTCTACTACTCCCCCAATGCTATCACCTTCTTTTCGGGCAGCGTCTACAACGGCCTGCATCCTGTCTGCCGCATCAATATCTGCACATCTTACAGGAGTTTTTTCAAGATTTTCAACTATTTCGTCAAAATCCATGGCTTTTGCTCGAACTCCTCCAAGCTCAATTACGTGGGCAACGATCTCTACATCATATCGCAACAACAGCTTTTTTGCAATCGCTCCGGCAGCCACCCTGCTCACGGTTTCTCTTGCAGATGAGCGACCCCCTCCACGATAATCCCTGATTCCATATTTAGCCTGATACGGATAATCTGCGTGCCCGGGTCTGGGTGTATTTTTCATATACTCATAGGAACTTGAATCTGCATCCTGGTTCCACACAAGCATTGAAATAGGCGTCCCGGTTGTTTTACCATTAAATATCCCAGATAATATTTCTACTGAATCCTTTTCGGCCCTTGAAGTAGACATTCTGCTCTGACCCGGCTTCCTTCTATTAAGCTCTTTTTGGATTTCATCCGGGACTATGGGAAATCCTGCAGGTACGCCATCCACAACAACGCCTACCCCTCTTCCATGAGATTCCCCCCATGTAGTTATCTTAAATATTTTACCAAATGTGCTTCCAGACATAATATGAAAAATCCTTTTAATTGTATTTTACTATTTTCTTGATTATTATTATAACATTTAATGTAGTGCTTTAAAGTTGTCATTCTTTAATTGTTTTTCAGAATAGAATCTTAAATTGAGAGAGTAGGTATGTTTTTAGAGAATATAAGTATGATTAGTGATATAATCAATATATTAATCCAAAACAGGGTTGAACAATTACCAGATTGTGCAGATAAATAAGATATATAGTGTTTTGATACACATATTCAATTAACAGAGGACTAAAATGTTTAAAATTGCAGTTACAGGAAAAGGTGGGGTTGGAAAAACCACACTTGCAGGCACACTATCAAGGATGTTTGCCAGAGACGGTTACGATTCACTGGCAATAGATGCAGATTCGGATATGAACCTTGCATCCTCAATCGGAATCAAGAATCCTCCAAAACCTCTTACTGAATATAAAAACCTCATTGAGGAACGAACTGGTGAGATTGGAGGTATTTTCAAATATAATCCAAAAGTGGATGATGTTGTTGAAAGATTTGGTGTCATCGGACCAGATGGCGTTAAAATGCTTATAATGGGAACAGTTGAACGTGGAGGAAGTGGATGTATGTGTCCTGCATCGTCTTTTTTGCGTGCTTTTCTCAGGCATGTAATCCTCAAAGAAAATACAACTGTGATTCTGGATATGGAAGCAGGAATAGAGCACCTTGGAAGAGGAACCACAAGCGGAATTGACCTTATGATAATTGTTGTTGAACCTGGAATGAGATCTATAGAAACTGCATCCAGAATTAAAAAATTATCTCAGGATATTGGAATAAAAAATATTGCAGCTGTTGTGAATAAAGGTCCATCGGAATCAGTTAAGCCCTACCTTGACAAACTTGAAATACCTTTTCTTGGTGAGATTCCTTATGACCCACAGATGGTCAATGCAGACCTTGAAGGACTGGCACCTATAGACTACGCAGGAGAATCAGTTACTGCAATAGAAAATATAAAAGACCGGGTCCTGGAAATGATAAAACATTCCAAATAATCCTTCGGTTATTATATGGTCTTTCAATATAATAATAAATCAAATGAAATAAATGATTACTGGTACCATTATTACTCCCATTGAATGTGATCTTCTTATGTTCATAAAAGGTGCCAGCATACCAACCGAAGTTGAGATGAGAAATATTACAAGTCCAAAAGTCCCTGTTGACAAAAAAACTATCATTAAGAGCGCTATGAGGACTCCCTGGCATAACCTCAGATAGTTAAGTTTACTCAGTAAGCTGTGAATGTTATCCCCTATAACTATTGTTGAAATATAGGACAATATAGATGCAAACAGGATAACCCCTACAAAAAGTGCAACTGAGAATTTACCCAGCATACTGATATCAAGAAGTTCATCAAAAGCTACCATCGCTCCGCTTCTGGCCCTTTCAATGATGATCAGAGCAAATAGTCCAAATATTGAATTGGAGGTATTTACACCAGAAACAGAAACAAGGAATTCTTTTGAACTTTCAGTTTCAGTTTCATCAAATTCACCGTATCTTTCAAAATTCTCCTTAATGCATAATCTTGCAACAATCGCTGCAACAGATGATGAAATACCGGGAATCCAGGCAACAAATGAACCTGCAGAACTTCCTGCAACAATTCCTCTTAATACTCTTTTTCTTGAAAGGGATATGCCTTTATTTATCTGTGAGGGAATACTTGAACCTGATAACATACTTACTATAAGCTGAGATGAACCAAAGAGACCGCTTAAAAGAGGAAGAAGAATTGAAGAATTAAAAATATCAATTGCAGGATCTATAAAATGCTCAAGTTGAAATGATAAATATCCAAGTAGCCCTGAAAGTAAAAACAGCATCAATGCATATAGTTTAAATTTAAAATTTACAAGTGATCCCTGAGCGGGTATATATTCTCCATTTTCTGAAGATATCATGAGACATGCAATGAAAATTAAAAGCCATCCCATATATTCCTGAATAAATGGATACATATTGTCAAACAGAATTATAAGTGGAAATAACAGAAACATAGAAAAAACAACTGCTCCTGCACTTCCCAGCGCAGAAAGCCTTACAGCTTCAGGGCCATTTCCTTCAAGTAAAAGTTTGTGTCCAGGGAGAACAGCCAGTGCTGTGCTGGAATCTGGTGCCCCCAGGAACACCGATGGAATGATGTCATGAAAAGAATGTGACACAGAGTTTGAAAGGATCATTACAGCAATATAAAATGGATAGAAACCGTATCCTTCCATCATTGATGCACCTGCAGCAAGAAGAAGGGCAAAGTTGTTGGTGTGAATGCCTGGTGTAAGGCCGGATAAAATTCCAAGAGTAAATCCGGTAAATATTGATAAAAAAAAGAGAAAGTATGAAAAATCGCCTGTCAGTACAAAATCATGCATAACCTTTCTTTCCTTAAATAAATCATCACTCTTTTTAACTGGTGAAATTCGCCTTCCTGGCCGTGCCAGACAATCTATTAAATCTTGTTTTTAACATAATTAACAAATTAATTGTTTAGATAATTAAATTTGATTTATAATAAATTAATTTTATATGTTGTACATAGATACTCTTCATTATTAATAAATATTTACAAAGTTAGTCCATCTTCAATAAATAATATATATCATAATACATTTCGATGTGTTAGAGATAACAGATATGAACAGTAAATGCACAAAATGCAATCAGAGATCGGTAATTTTTCAAAAATATTCAGGAATGCATCTCTGCAGGAAACACTTCATTGAAGATGTGGAAAGAAAGATTAAACTTACAATAAGAAAGGAAGCAAATATAGCAAAAAATGATACTATAGCTGTAGCTCTCAGTGGAGGAAAAGACAGCAGTGTTCTCCTTTATGTCCTTCATAAGACATTAAAAGACAGGCCAGATATCAGAATCGTGGCAATTACAATCGATGAAGGGATAGAAGGATATCGTGCCCATACAGTTCAAAGCGCAGCAATACTTGCTCAAAATATGGGAATTGAGCATATTGTAGTTTCGTTTGAGCAGGAATTTGGAAAAAGTCTTGATGAGCTGATATCAGGTGAACGGGTGCAGGGAGCATGTACATACTGTGGGGTTTTGCGAAAATCACTGCTAAATAGGATTGCACGCAACATAGGAGCAACAAAACTTGCTACAGGGCACAACCTTGATGATGAAGCACAAACCATCTTTCTAAATCATATTCGTGGAGATGTGGAAAGGCTTGTAAGACTTGCACCAACAAGAGAACTTGATGGACTAATATTAAGATCCAAACCTTTAAGGAAAATCCCTGAAAAAGAGGTAGCTCTTTACGCGTTTTTGAACGACCTGCCTGTGGATTATAGTGAATGTCCATATGCTGGTGAAGCTATGAGAGGAGAAGTAAGGGATGTTCTTAATGATCTTGAAGTGAATCATCCAGGCACTAAATACTCACTTATGAGTGGTTTTGATAAAATGGTACAGGTTCTTGCAAAAGAATATACTCAAACCAATATATCTGGATGCCAGATATGCGGAGAGCCCTGTAATTCCAATACCTGTCAGGCCTGTAAAATACTTGGAAGAAATATAATCGAAAATTGAAATTTCATACCAAACATAATTTCAAGCAATCGAATTCATTCATCATAATAATTTCTGTCACTGTAATTCAGAAGATCACGGGGATCGTAGACCACTCTACCATTTTTGATAAAATACAGAAAGGTCCACCATATAGCAGTTAGTGGAGGAATTACAGCAATTGAGAGAACAAAACTGATAATGCCCCATAACATTGCCAGTGGATCTATCTGCCCAAATACCTCACCAATAACACTCATTAATATTGATATCAAGACCAGTACTAACCAGATAACCATAACCGCGATCTTATTATTCATAAAGAATTTGAATGCGGTCTTCAAACTGTTAATAGGATCCATTCGATCAATAACAAGTATGTATTCTCCCATTACCAGAGTAACATTGATTATTATTGCATAAATGATCCAGATAAACAGACCACTGATTAGAAGGTATGCATTTTCAATAAAAAATAAAGGATCTGCAATAAAAGCTGTAAGATCTCCAATAGCTCTGATTCCCGGTATGATAAAAATGATCCCTGCCAGCATAATAAGTGAAATGAGTACATTTAACAGAAAAAGATTGACCACATGTTCCCTTCCTGACCTTGACATTTCACCAAGACCTGTATTTCCGGTCTCTGCCACCTGCCTTATCATACCAATTGCACCAGCCGTAAAATAAGCCTGAATGAAATAAACTATTAAGATAGTAATTACAAGGCCTGCAATGAACACCAGAAGATAATCAGATAAAAGCATGACAATCATTTCAAGAAAACCTTCAGGAGACATTGTTGCAATATACTCAGGATCAAGATGGGTTACGGACGGCATAATGACCAGTAAACTAAACAAAAAAAGATAAGTAATTCCAATCACAGCACTTATGAAAGTCATCAGGATGAAAGGTATAGAAATCACTAAGTTTCCGGACCATGCTGAAAAACCCTTGTTGAGAACTGTTACAATATCGTCTGCCATCCTAATCCCTTATGAATTATAACTATAAATAAATTTGATAAAATCCATGATGTAGAAAAATATATTTTTTTCTTTATTGAAATTTTTTCCTTTTATTTAAAATATAAAAAAATCCGCCAAAAAATAAAGGCGGATTAAAACTTAATTTACAGCAGTCCTCCACCTATGAACAGGGAGGAGAACAGCAATGCCACAACATTGACCACTTTTATAAGTGGATTGATCGCAGGTCCAGATGTATCCTTGAAAGGATCACCTACAGTGTCACCAACAATAGCAGCTTTGTGAGCTTCTGACCCTTTACCTCCGTGTGCACCGTCTTCGATCAACTTCTTAGCATTGTCCCATGCACCTCCACCATTTGCCATTGTTAGGGCAAGCAGGAGACCGGAAGCAATAATACCAATCAGAAGTCCTCCAAGTGCCAGTGGGCCCAGTACAACTCCCACTAATATCGGAACAGCCACTGCAAGTATACCTGGAATAGCCATCTCTTTAATTGCTGCAGCTGTAACAATATCTACACAGCGTCCATATTCCGGTTTTGCGGTTCCGTCCATTATTCCGGGAATTTCCCTGAATTGTCGGCGTACTTCATTTACCACCTTAAAAGCTGCTCTACCAACAGCACGCATTGTTACTGCGCTGAATATGAAAGGAAGCAGAGCACCAATGAAGAGTCCTACAAGCACCAGTGGATTATCCAGGGCAAGAACTCCTATGTCAATATCCACCTTATGTCTGTAATCTGCAAACAGGGCCAGGGCACCCAGTGCAGCTGAACCTATAGCATATCCCTTTGTCACAGCTTTTGTAGTATTGCCAACCGCATCCAGAGAATCAGTAATTTCCCTTACATCTGAGGGCAGACCTGCCATCTCAGCAATGCCACCTGCATTATCTGTAACCGGACCATATGAATCAAGTGCAACAATCATCCCGGTTGTGGAAAGCATAGCAGCGGCAGCTATCGCAATACCATAAAGTCCTATTGCCGGAGCAGTTGCACCGCCAACAACAAAGAAAGCTGCCAGAATTCCACCCGAAATAACTATCATTGGAAGAGCAGTACTTTCAAATCCAATAGCAAGACCTGAAATTACATTTGTGCCGGCCCCGGTTTCAGAAGATTCGGCTATAGTTTTTACAGGTCTGAAGCTGGTGGATGTATAATATTCGGTAAAAACTACCATCAGAACCATTATCACAACACCGACAAGTGCAGCGAAATAGAATGTGACATCTCCAAAAAGCCATACTGTTACAAAATAGAATGCAACCATACATAAGATCGCAGCAACTGCAACTCCTTTATAGAGAGCTTTCATGATCTTGCCGTCATCACCAACTTTTACAAAGAACATTGCTATGATCGAAGCAAATATGGCAACTGCACCAAGAATCAGTGGATACAATATTGCATTTGGATGAATATCAATAATAAGTGAACCAAGTAGCATCGCTGCAAGAACTGTAACTACATATGTTTCAAATAAGTCAGCACCCATTCCTGCACAGTCACCCACATTGTCACCAACATTATCTGCAATAACACCAGCGTTGCGTGGATCATCTTCAGGAATTCCAGCTTCAATCTTTCCTACCAGATCAGCACCAACATCAGCAGCTTTTGTATATATACCACCGCCAACCCTGGCAAAAAGACTGATAAGACTTGCACCAAAAGCAAAGCCCAGAATTAGATCAACATCACCATACAGAATATAAAATCCACTGGTTCCCAGCAATGCAAGGCCGACTACCGCCAGACCTGTCACAGCGCCGCCACGAAATGCAACTGATAGAGCATGCTTAAGACTTTTTGAAGCCGCATGTGCAGTACGTACGTTTGCCCTTACTGATACGTTCATTCCAATGTATCCTGCCAGAGCAGAACTTGCAGCTCCTACCAGAAATCCAATCGCTATTTTAGGGCCCATATCTCCAAGTAAAACCAGAATTAAAACTGCAATAATAATAGCAACAACTGCTATTGTTTTAAACTGGCGGTTAAGGTACGCCATTGCACCTTCCTGGATCGCCAGTGAAACTTCTTGCATTTCTTTAGTACCTGTTCCTTCTTTCAGCACACTGCGCG
>SKZM01000149.1 GCA_007127385.1 Methanosalsum sp. | reverse complement strand
TCGCAAGTTCACGATTATTGGTATTTTCCATTTAGACCACCTACACTCTCTTCTCAATTAGGTATATCCCATCCTGGAATACACGTGGATCAAATTTTTTAATCCGGGTCAGCTGTTCAATATTTGCTGCAGTCTGACCAACATCTTCCTTATTAATCCCTTCAATTATAATTTCATCTCCGCTTGTTTTGACCGTTGTATCACCAACGATCCTGGCAGAACGGGGTTTTTTCTCACCAAGGAAGTTATTGACCACAAGCTTATTTCCTTCTACCTTGAGTTGCATAGGAAAGTGAGAATATACAACCTTCATTTTATACTCAAAGCCGTCTTTAACTCCTTTGATCATATTACGAATGTGGGATGCGATCGTACCAACCATTGCCTTCTGTGTTTTCTTGTTAGATACAGCGTCGACAATAATCTCTGAATCAACTATTTCTACACTTATACCTGGATACCAGAAATACCTTTCATCACTTCCTTTTTCTCCAGATGCTTTCAGTATATTTCCTTCAAATGTAACTGTGACATCATCAGGGATTGGTACAAATTTGGTAATTTCTTTTGCCATATCTTCATCTCCTCAATCATCAGTACACATATGCGAGTAGCTGGCCGCCGATATTACTCTCACGCGCCTCGATCTGAGACAATACACCCTCAGAAGTTGTGAGAATAAGTGCTCCAAAGTTTCTGGCTGGCAAATATTGTTTTTCCCATTTTTCAAATTCTTCGGATTTTACTGAATATCGCGGTTTAATTGCTCCGCATTTATTAATTCGTCCAATCAGCTTTACTTCATAAATTCCTGCTTTACCGTCTTCAATGAATTCAAACTCGCCAATATATCCGTTATCCTTCATGACTTTGAGTACATTTCCAATCAGCTTAGATGCTGGCTTAATTGTGCAGGACTGTTTTCCAATATCTTCTGCATTTTTAATAGTTGACAGTGCATTAGCCAGAGGATCCAATAAAACCATAATAATTCACCTCATGTATATTTTTCAAATCCCATTTCATGGGCCATCTCACGGAAACAGTGTCGACACATACATATCCCATATTTTCTCACAAGACCCTGCTTCCTACCACAACGCTTGCATTCAAGTAAGGCTACCGTGTCTTCTTTTTTGACCTGAGCCATCATTCTACCTCCACGCCATATTTATCTTTAAAGAAAGATATTGAATCCTCTTTGGTTATCCTATGTGATCTGGGTACCTTACGTTTTGAAATCACTCTCTTACCGATCCTGTATCCCGGGCGTTTGAGGACAACAATGACATCCATTCCGAATATACCAATATTTGGATCATATCTCATTCCAGGAAAATCGGTATGTTCCTCAATTCCAAAAGCCACATTCCCGTTATTATCAAACTGTGAGGAGTCAAGTTTGTGCTCTATAATTTCAAGAGATGTGTTAAGGAAATTTTCTGCTCGTTCTCCTCTAAGTGTAACCTTACATCCAGTAGGTTCATTTTTTTTAATTCCAAATCCTGGAAGAGTTCTTTTAGCATGTGTTTCAACTATTTTTTGTTCAGTGATCTTTTCAAGAATCCCTTCACCATTTACAAGATGCTGGCCACTCTCACCAACACCCATATGGACAACTACCTTATCAACTTTAGGAGTCAGCATAGGATTACTCATAAATTTCACCACCCAGGTCTATCTCAGGTTCTTTCTCACCAACAATCACAACATAATCTTCGATTGTTTCAAAGTCATACTCGCCTGATACAGATACGGTGTTATTCTTAGAGCTGCGGACCTTATTTATGGATCTGATCGTTCCAAGTTCACCTGAATGAGTACCGCCTACGATCATCGCAAAGTTTCCTTCTTTATACTCAATATGCTTTACAATTTCCTTATCAGGTAAAGATATTATAACTGAATCGTTAGGTTTGTATTCATTGGTAGCTATAATATTGGTACCATCACTTAAATTAAGCTGAACCTTTCCTCCTTTGACAGTGGTCTTTCCATTGATCTTGCACAGCTTTGTGGTAGTTACGTCCTGAAGCTGATTCAGGACCAATCTTCCTTTCTTATCAAGCAGTACGATATATGAAATATTGTTCAGTGGAATAGTTATAATGTCAAATAATCCGATTGGAAATCGTATATCTTTTCTCACAGTTCCGTCAACTAGTATTTTTCCATCTGACAAAACCTTCTTAGCTTCACTACTATTGTCCACAAGTTCCAGCATATCCCTTAGAACAATCCCAATTGGAACGCTCTGTTCTTTATGGTGAGGGCCTGGTCTTGTTGATAATGCCCATTTATTGGCTTTTTTTGCAATTTGCCAACTTTTAGGTACTGATATTCTTTTTTGATGTTTGCCCACAAAAATCACCTTATTTCTTACTTAATCTGGACTTTCTTTTTTCATCCTTCAATTCCAGTTTTGTAATAATAACATTTGAAGGATGGATCGGCCTTGCTACTTCAGTACCATCTGCCTTGATGGATATTGCTCCTTCGACCGATAATGTTCCTCTCTTTAATGAGACTTCTTCAACTTCGCCTGTAATGCCCGCATAATCTCCACATACGATCTTAACAATATCTCCAACTGCAACACGGGCACTTCTTCGACCGTATTTTTCCCGAATGTCTTTTGAAAGTGGGGCTCTTAGATATTTCTGCCTTATATGAAGAGGTGCATTATACCTTCCTTTTCTTTGCTTTCTTGGTTGTTTTGACACCATAAATAACACCTCACACAATTATAGAAGCTGTAGTACCTATCTTAGGATATCTTTCAGCCACTTCTCTTGCAATAGGACCTTTTACATCTGTGCCTTTTGGGATACCGGTTTCATCGGTAATTACCACTGCATTGTCCTCAAATGATACACGAAGACCATCAGGTCTTCTGAATTCTTTCTTCTGGCGGACAACAACTGCATGCAGTATCTGTCTTCGCATCTCCGGTGTTCCTTTCTTTACAGAAACAACGCACATATCTCCAATACCTGCTCTTGGATGCCGGTTCTTAACGCCTCTATATTTTTTCACAGAGATGATCTCTACGGTTCGTGCACCAGTATTATCCACACAGTCTATATTAGCACCTGCATTCAATGCACGTGGAATTTTTGACCTCATTCCTTTCATCTCTGTTCCTCCGCTTTGATCACTACAAAAGACTTGGTTTTGCTAAGTGGTCTGCATTCTGCTATAGTTACAACATCCCCTACCTTTGCATTGATACATGGAGGGTTGTGTGCATGAATTTTTGACTGCCTCTTTTCATATCTCTGGTATTTGTCCACCAGTGTTTCATGACTTCTCTGGATAACCACCGTCTTTGTCATTTTGTTGCTGACGACTTTCCCAGATAGAACTTGACCTCTGACCTTCAATGATCCATGAAAAGGACAATCAACATCATTACATTCTTCCTGAGGAATAGGGACATCCAGTCCAATATCTCGTACCATGACTTATTACCTCATGCGTATTTTCATTATATTCTTAATTCTGTTTTCGGGTTGTGAGAGTAATAGATTACCATTAACCTGTACATATTTTTCAGCAGAATTGCTCTTTATTTGAAACACGAAAGTTGAATTTTTTTTTGGAACCATTTTTTCACCGTTCTCAGTATCTATAATCAGTGTGTTCTGTGTTTCATCAACAACTCTGCCTTCCATACCTACATGATTTTTGTTACTCGAATCTGTTATATTTACATTAAGACCTATCAGTTCATGAAATATCAGATTTGAGCATGAAATCTCCAATTCAACTCTCCTTTAGCTCACGCTGGATTGTTTTTATCCTTGCTATGGTCCTTTTCACTTCACCAATTCGTCCAGGATTTTCAGGAGCTCCACCTGCCGATGCAAGTGCGTATTCGCGGATGAGATCGGATTCCATCTTTTCAAGTTCATCCATTCTCTCCTCTGGAGTCATATTCCGTATTTCCTTCCTTCTAAGGATTGCCATAATTCAGCCCTCCCTGTGAGTACGAGCCATTGGATGCCAGTAGTTATGTCCTTCATGTTTATGCTGCCAGGTCCCATCTACCATCCGACGTTCTTCCTCTGGAAGTTCAGGTTCATCCGGCTCTTCTGAAGATTCTTCTTTAGTAGATGATTCTTCATCCTCCGCTTCCTGAACAGGAGCTTCAGTTGATGTCTCCTCCGGCTCTTTATCAATTTCCTGGGAACCGGCCTCTATATTTTCTTCCTCTGCTACTGATTCCCCTGTGGCTTCAGTCTCTACAAGTTCTTCAATACCAGTTGCCGGTTTTTTAGCTTCTTCGGATTCGACCTCTACTTTTTCTTTCACAGGAACTTCTATTAGATTAAAATTATCCGGAAGAACAGCACCCGGTGGGATTATACGAACCACACAGCCAATAGTACCAAGTTTCTTTACTGCTGTAGCAAATCCATAATCTACGATGTCATCCACGGGTTTACCAGCGTGTTTGATATATCCATTAACCATTTTTTCCACACGTGACCTTGATCCGGTCAGCTTTCCTGAAAGAACTATCTCACAACCAAGAGCACCTGCACCCATGATGGCACGCATTGCATTGTGTCCTGCTTTACGGAAATACCATCCTCTTTCAATGGATGAAGCAAGTCTTGAAGCCATTATCTGAGCATTCAGAGCAGGGTTCTTGACCTCCTGAGCATCAATTTGAGGATTGTCCAGATTATACATCCGGTCAACCTCGCGTGTCAACTTGCGAATTACCTTACCTGCCTTTCCAATCACCATACCAGGTTTTTCAGCATATATCGTGATCTGAGTACCCATGGGAGTCCTGTTAATATCCATTCCGCCATAGCCTGCTCTGCTTAATTGTTTTGTAAAATATTCGTTCATTGAGGCTTTTACATAGCCGTCCTGTACGAACTTTTTCTCAATTGCCATTAGCGCACCTCTTTTAAAATCATCTCTACATATACAGTTTCTGTATTTTTAGGAGTAGCTCTCCCACGAGCTCTTGGACGCATACCATGTATCACACGTCCTCTTTTGGCAGATATATGTGAAATGTACATATTCTCAGCGTCAAGACCTTTATATTCTGCATTGCTTTCAGCATTTTTTAAAATTTTCAAAAAGTCCTGTGCAACTTTAACAGGATACCTGCCTGCTGCCATTGATCCCTTTTTATGACCAAGGCTATCACAGTGCCTTCTGAAAGGTACTGCCTGTTTAAGAACAGTGACTTCTTCAAGATACTTCCTTGCAGCTTTTGTACGCATTCCTTTTATAGCCCTGCCAAGTTCCCTTGATTTTTTAGGAGATATATGCAGTTCTGAACCCATTGCTCTGGCAGTTGAATCCTTATCAGATTCCACGGAATAATTAATTCTTGCCATCTGTTATCACCTTATTTTAGTGGAACAAATTTACTTGAACGGGTTGCTCCAACACCTGCACTGCCATGCTTAACTCTGCTTCGGGTCAATGAGAATTCTCCAAAGCGATGGCCAACCATCTCAGGAAGAACTTCTACCTTTACAAATTCTTTACCATTATATACTTCGATAATCTTACTAACCATTTCTGGCAGGAATATCATGTTTCTATGATGTGTCCTTACAGTTTCTTTTCCATCCTTGATCTTCTGAAGTACCTTTTTCTGTTCTTCTGAAAATCCTCTTTTAATACTGCGCCTTTCTCTTGCAGGAAGAAGCTCAGTAAATTCTTCAAGGCTTAATTTCTGTAATTCAGCGGTGGTTTTTCCGCGGTATGTAAATTCGCCTTTTCTTTTTGGTAATCTTGATGTTGCTTTTTTTGCCATGATCTACACCTCAGTTTAACGTTTTCCGGTCCTCCTTGCAGCAATATGACCTACTTTACGACCAGCAGGAGTATTTCTGCCTACTGTTGTAGGTTTGCCCGGATGCTTACGATTTCCACCACCAAATGGATGGTCTACGGCATTCATAGCAACTCCTGATACACGCGGATATTTTGTTGCTCTGGTCTTCATTTTGTGATATTTGTTACCAGCTTTCAGGAAAGGTTTGTCAGCTCTTCCACCACCAGCAACAATACCAATTGTTGCCCTACATTTCGGATTCAGCCATTTCATCTCACCTGAAGGCATCTGAACAACAACTTTGCCCCTCTCATGGGCTATTAATGTTGCAGAAACACCTGATGAGCGAGCAAATCTGCCACCGTCGTTTGGCTTTGATTCTATATTGCATATTGGAACACCTTCAGGAATCTCTGCCAGAAATAAAATATTTCCGGGCTTGATTTCTGCACTGATCCCACACGATATCTGCTGTCCAACAGCAGTACCTTCCGGAGCCAGTATAAAACGTTCCTCTCCATTATCAAATTTAACTCTTACAATAGGAGCAGACCGTGATGAATCATGTTTTACAGCCGTAACTGTTCCATAGATAGTTTCATTTTCATCTACTTTAGGATGTTTGAGAGTGCCTTTATACTTGTGAGATGGTGCTCTGTAAGTTGGAGTCCCACGGCCTCTGTTCTGTGATATAAGTCTTTTACCCATTAATCTCACCTCACATTAATCCCAGTCTTGTAGCAATCTCATGTGCAGCATCTGTTTCTTCAAATGTGACAACTGCTTTCTTGAGACCTTTCATAGTAGTCATAGTACAAACAGACCTTACATCAAAACCATATTTTTTTGATACGTCGTCTTTTATCTGATGTTTGTTTGCTCTGGTATCAACTATAAACTGGAGTTTGTTGTCATCAAGTTGTGCCATTGATTTTTCAGTTATGAACGGAAATTTTATTGCAGCCATTTAAATACCCCTTTCTAAGCTGGATATTGCAGATTCAGTCCATATTGTCAATCTTCCGGCGTGTGTACCTGGTGCAAGATGTTCAATATTTAAAGAATTAACTGGAACAGCGTCAACGCCTGGAAGATTGCTTGCGGATTTTAGCAATGGAGCCTGAGAACCTGTTACGATCAAAATACTTTTCCTCTGACGATACTTTCTACCACGGCCCTTTCCTTTTCCAGCACGGATCTTCTTACCTTCTTTAGCACGAAGGACATCACTATAGACCCCAACATTATTCAGATAATTAACCAGTTCTTTTGTTTTGGTCAGTTCTTCCAAAGAATCATCTGCAACAAAGGGGGTTTCGTTATCAAATCTGTGACCTCTCTTTTTCACAATATCATAATTCATTGTTGCAGCTATTGCTGATCGAAAGGCAGTGCGTTTCTCCTTTTTGTTTATTTTCTCAGTCACATCTTTCTCAGGTTTCGGAGGATGAGCACGTCTTCCACCTACAGCCTGTGGAACTCTTGCTGCACGGCTTCCATTTGAAATTCGAGGGATCTGAGCAACACCCCTTCCTGAGCCCCAGGAATGTGCGGATGTGTCCATACCAGAATATAAACGAGGACCGTAAGGCTGATATCTTGTAGACTGCAGGGATAGAACTGCCTTTTTAATTAAATCCGGCCTGTAAGGCTCATTGAAAATCTCTGGTAACTCAATATTATCTTTTTCATTTCCTGACAAGTCAATAACTTTTGTTTTTGTCATTCAAGTTCACCCCTGTCTGGATCTTTTATTAATATGAACTATCTGGGGATCGCCTACACCATTCATCTTAGGTCTGACAGGCTCTCTCAATCTCACAAGTCTTTTCGAAGGTCCAGGAATACTGCCCTTTACAAGTATATAGGAATTCCTGACAAGGCCATAATTCATAAAGCCGCCATCCGGGTTCACTTCATCTGCATCGGATGAGATTTTGAGAATACGTTTATTATATTCAGTCCTCTGATGATAGCCCATCTGCCCCATTTGAGGTACTCTCCAGCTTACATGTGCCGGTCTCCACGGTCCCAGAGTACCGACCTGGCGAAGACTGCCTGCACGTGAATGTTTGTGTTTTGCCATCTGAATACCCCATCTTTTGACAGGTCCCTGAGTTCCCTTACCAGTGGTAATGGATGCAACATCCACAAGGTTGCCACTGTCGAAAATATCCGAAATTTCCACTTCATTACCAAGAATTGAACTGGCATATTCAAACTTTGCCCGGACATCATTTCCACTGATAGAGGTTTCCATCAGGTCGGGTTTTTTCTTAGGTATGCCGGTTATGTTTTTAGGAAGTGTGTATGTGGCCACCCTTATATCTGTAGCATTCCCTTCTTCTATAAGGCCTGATATTTTATCCAGAGCATTCTGGGTGCTGTAATCTTTGGGTAAGCAGATATTCCTGCCCAGACTCTCATCCAGATCAGATGCCCATGCTTCATAAGCTGGTTTCTTACCATACACGTCTTCTGCATATGCACGTATTGCAGCAACACGTATGGCAGGGGTCTCAATTATAGTTGCAGGAACAGAGATTTCAGTCCCTTCGGTTAAACTGTTTTTCACGTTATCGATCATAATTACATGAGTCATACCAACTTTATAACCTGCAAAGTCCTGAAGCTTTGGTTCACCAGCAGACTCAGGCCATGATCTGAATTTCGCTATGTGGCTTTTCGCTCTTTTGCGTGGACTGAATGCGAGTGATCCTCGCCGTGGTCTATGTCCTTTTGCCATTATTTATCCTCCTGATTATACACTTGCTTATCTTTTGAATTGATTTGTTCTTATATTTGCGGATTTAGCTGGACAAGTAGGGAAGCAAGTTAAAAACCACAAACATGCCAGGATCCTCATCAAGACAGTACTATTTGAGTTGATGATTTCAGATCAAGAAGATATAATATGACTGCTCTCCAGTCTATCCAAGCTTGATCAGGCACCTGAGCCTTGTTTTTGGTTTACGTTCCAAACATTTGAAAGTGGTCGTCTCTAAAAGATTTAAACAAGCAGAACGTTCCAGGATGCAACAATGCATACATAGACGGGCATTCTACGAATTGGCCCACGTCCTGTTGTTAAATCCAACACACATCACACTACTTATGTCCTGTTACGCCCTGTAAGGATACAGGGCTAGATATAACATCTATTTATGGAATGTAAATAAAACACCCCATATATAAATGCTGTGCATGAATCCGGATGTTCTGACATCCAGATTATGTGCACAACCAAAAATATCTGTTTATTTTACTCTGTATGTGGAGTTCAAGATATTCATGGATCTGTGATCTGGCTTTTGCCAAGTCTGAATGCTTCCATATTAATATCCAGTGTTCTGGGAGGCACCATTTCCTTTATGCACCCAATCAGAACTTCAGATTCAAATGGCAGATAATTTGATAAAGCACCTACCATTACCACATTCATCGACTGCTGATGTCCGGCTTTGCGGGCCAGGCCGGTAGCATTAAATGATTTTACAGTAAAGTTATCTTCAAGTTCTTTTAAAATGGTTGAGATGTCAGGATACTTCGATTTTCCAGAAAGAACACTTACCGGATATACAGGCTCTGTATTCATTATAACAGTACCACCCGGCGAAAGATATTCAATGTACCTGATAGCTTCTGATGGTTCAAGCGCAAGCATAATATCTGCTCCACGCGGAGGTATAAGTGACCCAAGATCACAGCCGATCCTGATGTGATTTACCACGGATCCACCCCTCTGTGCCATTCCATGGGTTTCCGCTGCCCTTACAGGATAGCCAGATGACACTGCAGCCTTACCTATTATATCAGATGCAAGAATAGTTCCCTGCCCTCCAACACCGGAAATGATCAAATCAAATTTCGAGGTTGTTTTTTCATTCATTCTGAAACCTCCACTATTGCTCCAAACTTACACATCTGGACACATGAACTGCAGCCTGTACACATAGAATTGATC
>SKZM01000119.1 GCA_007127385.1 Methanosalsum sp. | reverse complement strand
CTATCTTTGTGCCTGTAGTACTTTCACATATTCAAGACAACAATTGAATAGTTCAGAACTGCTGCAAAGGATACCCACAGCAGATAGGGTATGAGCAACAATCCTGCAGTCTTTGAGATTCTGTAAAACAGCCAGATATTTATGACTATGAATATCCAGAGAATTATTATCTCAATAAGTCCCATCAGAGGAGACCGGAATCCAAAGAAAAGTACTGACCACATAAAGTTCAAAAACAACTGTATTCCAAAAACTCCGGTGCCTGTTTTAACTTTCTTCAAATCCCACCCCTTTTCCAGTATGATATACAGAGAGATTCCCATCAGAAGGTAAAGGATGGGCCATACCACAGAAAATGTCCAGTCCGGAGGAACAAAAGAAGGCTTTGCAAGTGTATCATACCACTCCGGAATAGCATCGGCTGTGAATATTGCTCCCAGAATGCCTGCAAGCTGACAGACTGCAACTGATCCTATCAGCTTTGGCCAGTGTATGTTCTCAATTACCATGATCCTGTCCCTCAAGATACTCCAATGATGCTGTATGCTGTGTTCCCATATATTTTTAACCTGAAAGCACCAATTGAACACCGGGTGTTAGATATGAAGGTGATAGCATTCAATTCAAGTCCAAGAAAGGATGGAAATACTTCTATTCTGGTTAAGCATGTTCTGGAAGAGCTTGAAAGGGACGGTATCGAGACTGAAATGGTGCATATTGGCGGACATAAACTGAGTGGATGTACTGCGTGTATGGAATGTTTCAGGCTCAGAAACCGTAAATGTGTGATAGATGACGATATTGTCAATGAATGTATAGATAAGATGCTTGATTCAGATGGTATGATCCTTGCCAGTCCTACATATTTTGCAGACCTGACACCACAGCTTAAAGCCCTGATTGACAGGGCAGGATTTGTTGCAAAGGCCAATGATGAAATGTTCAGGAGAAAGGCTGGTGCCGGTGTTGTTGCTGTCAGAAGGGCAGGCGGGGTTCATGTCTTTGATTCCATAAATCACTTTTTCACCATATCACAGATGATCATCCCTGGTTCCAGTTACTGGAATATAGGACAGGGCCTGCATCCGGGTGATGCAGAGAAGGATAGTGAAGGCATTGAAACAATGCGGACGCTGGGCCAGAATATGGCATGGCTAATAAAAAAGATCAGCTAAACCTTGCAAGGATATAACATAATCCTAATTATTTGAAAGATCACAGGAGGAGGGCATGTGCCGGTTCACCTGAAAAGGGCACTCACTATTGATGAAATATTTGAAAGGGTAAGAACATATGATCTTGTGCTCACAGTTGATGCACCACTGGCGGATGCCCTTAATGCAAGAATCGAATCTCCGTTACTTGGGGTCTTTGCCATCACACCACGTCGCCTGGCCTACCGTATACTTGATGGAGCAGAGGATGGCTCAGGAGATCAGAGAGAGCTGTTCCTGGATATTATCAAAAAAACCGGCACTGGATGGAAGAGTGCAATATATTTTCTTGAAAATGTTATAAGTTGCTGGCAGGAGACCGGAGATCGACAGAATATTCTCAAATATCCGGCATTTGACAGAAATGAAGTACAGGATATTGTATCTATACTGGGTCGTGGCACCAATCCATTCAACTCAATTGAAAACTACAATATAGATCCGGGATTGAAGGTTGCTGTTGTTGGCTTTCATCAATTCACAGGTCTTGACCGCCGGATACTCCCGCCAAAATATGATGAGATACCGATTTTTCATAATGAGGATAATGAACTTGAAAAGACGTGTCTGTTTTCCTCGGCCACAGCGATAATCCAGACAGTAATGGATAATCTCAGGGATCTCAATCCACTGGATGTAGCTGTTGTTGTGAAACCTGAGGGAAATTACCAGCATCTGCTCAAATCATCCCTGAAATCCGCCGGGATCCCATATATGGTCTCTCCAGATATCATGGAAGATGAGGATGTAAGGACATTTTTTTTATGTATAAGAACTGCTCTCTCCAGAGCAAATCTCAGGTTAAGGGATGTATGGCCTATTATGGGGCATCTTGGATTAGATGGCATAGAAAGAAATGGTAATCAACTCCTTGATACTGCAGATAACGGACAGGCAGGTCATATACGCAGGCTCCTTGACAGCATACCTGGGTCAGATTTTAGAAAAGTTCTGAAAGAGTATGAGAGTTTTACGGGAAACAAAATGTCCGAGCTTGAAAAAGTTCTGGGCGAACTTGATATCCTGGACACACCTGTTGATATAGGGTCTGTAAATGCAGTTGAGTATTATCTTGGATCATTTAATATCACTGCTGGTGCCAGTGGACCGGGAGTATTGATCGCATCACCCGATACCACTACATATATAGACCGGCCAGTGATATTCTATATTGGAATGGATGCAGCCTGGACCCATGTGATCCCGGATAGACCGTGGATCTCTCGCCATGCATTCAATGAACTTAAACTGAATAATTTTCAGGTACTTTTGCAGAACGGACAAAAAAGGTATTATATGGTCCAGGACCAAATGATGGGTCGCAATGTTATTCCCTGTTATTATTTCAATGAACTTGCAGATCAGCCAGTGGAATCATTCACTGACTTTGAATATGAAATGTATACGGGCATCCATGAACGCAGTATAAAGGACCCTTTCAGCTGTAATAGATCCGAATATATGGCTGAACACGAAGATACGATAAGTCAGTCCGAGTTGAATCTGCTTGCATACTGTCCAAGAGATCTCTTCTTTTCAAGACTGCTGGATGATGAGGATAACCGGTATCTTTTGAGGGGAAGGTTGCTTCATGAATTTGCAGAGTTTTATGTGGATCATGCTGATTTTATACGATCCAGAGACTTGCAGGAATTTGTAGACCTGATGATTGGAAGGATGAGTTTTTATCTGGATGAGAGGGATATGGAAATTGAAAGAACCAGGTTTTTGATTGGCATATCAAATATCCGTGAATTTCTGGATCCATTGCTTGAATATCTAGGGTCAGTTGACGTTCGTGGATATGAGAAACGCTATTCTCCAAATCTGTTTGTATCTTATTACAAAAGACCTCTCAGATCATCAGTAACTGAAATGTATTTCAGCAATCCTGACTCTGGTGCAAAGGGTAAGATTGACCTGATATTTGACAAGGAAACTTTACTGGATCATAAAACAGGAAAGAAAAGATCGATAAACGAGTTGATACGAAAATCAGATACTGTAGATATTACATCACGACCTGACTTCCAGGCAAAGATGTATCTTTCCCATCACCGCAGAATCTATCCGGATATTGATATAAAATTCAGGTACTTCCATATCCTGGATAACCTGGAAGACGTCATAAATTCCGGGAATGCATCACCCCGACCCAATATCAAGGACCTGTTCCAGGAGATCATTTACTATTCCTGCAGTTTCGATGATCTTGTTGTTACCAGAGACATGTATGATGATCTGACAGATGGTATTGCCGAATCCAATCCTGTTGTGAAGGTACTGAAAAAAATTGGATATGAAAATTACAGGAACTTCTTTGCACTTAATCCAGTACCTTTTGTAGATGAGCAGGATCCTGATTATACTGAAGAGTTCATATCCTATGTAAAGGGTATAATAGGCGATTACAAATATATTAACAAAGGTTGTGAACGAATTCTTGGTAAAATGGCTGATTTGAGAAGATCCAGTTATTTTCCAGAAGATCTGGATGAGTTTGATGCTTTTTTGCATGACCAGATCCGCAAACTTAATCAGTATAAACAAGACCGGTTTCCGGTTGGTGACATTGAAATGGACAATATAAGGTACAGGGATCTGGTGATATTATGGTAAGCAGGGAGCCCAACAGATACCAAAAGCAGCTCATTGAAGCTCTGGAAGGTATATACCTTGTAGATGCAGGACCTGGCACGGGGAAGACATATACAATTTCCTTAAGGTACTCTCATATTCTGGAGAACAGGGATGTTGAACCAGATGATATCCTGTTGATTACCTTTACTGAGAATGCAGCCCAGAACATGAAGGAGCGCATCATCAATACATGCAGTTACGACCGCTCTGCGCTAAGGGATGCACCCATATCCACATTCCATGGACTTTGTAATCGAATTCTTAGAACACACGGTTTCGAGGCACCAGAGGTACTTGGTATTGATGAAAGGATTACATCCACCATTCAGGTAATTGAGAATGAAATTCTTGAAATGCAGGAGTTCAGGAATTTTATGACTATTTTCATAGAAAGGCATCCTCATTTCCGGGACTATTATGCAAGCCTCCATCATGGAGGTGAGATGCTGAACCTGATCAGGTCACTGGCTTCCAGAGGAATATTTCCAACCCGGGATGGCTGGTTTCAGGATTGTGAAAAAGAACTGGATGGTGACTATGAACGGTTCATGGATATATTCCGACAGGCCAATGCTCCTGTACAGGGTTCCCGCAAAATGAAACAGTCTTTTTTAAGAAAAAGGATGAATGGCTATAAGAACAGATGTTTTTCACCTGGTGCTCCGCATTTTGAAGATATCTGCGGGGATACCCAGGTGTCTGAACATCTTTCAATAAACGCTTTCAATGAAGATCGGGAAGAACTTAAAAATTTTGTCCATGATGTATATTTTTGCTATATTGAATACATGCTTGGGAGAAATTACATAAATTTCAGTTTCATGATCATGTTCGCGTATGTTCTGCTCTTTGAGAATCATACCCTGCGAGAAAGAATACGGTACAGGTACATCATGATCGATGAGTTCCAGGATACCAATGAGATCCAGTTCAAGCTCTCCCTTCTTCTATGCAGGGGGAATCTTTGCGTTGTAGGGGACTGGAAACAGAGCATTTTCTCATTCCAGTATGCATCTGTTAAAAATATTACAGAATTTGAACCGAGAATACTGAAATATATTGATGAACTAAACCGTGATCATAGAAGAATAGACTATAGCGTGGATAATTTCCGGCAGATCCATTTAATGGAAAATTACCGATCAGCTCCTGAGATCATAGATTTCTCAGAAAGGGCACTTGTGGCAAAGGCTACCAAAGACGAGGATCTGGATATCGATGCTGTAAAGGCGAAAATAACACATCTGGAAGCTGCAGGAAATAAGGGACCTTCAGAGATCCTCTCATATTCATTTGATGATCAGAAAGAAGGTATACTCTGGAAGATAAATGACATAGTGGATAACCCTGATTATATTTTTCATGAGAATGGAAAAAGTCGCCTGCTTAAATATTGTGATGTCGCAGTGCTTGTAAGGAAGCGAAAGTTTGGAATGGAACTGCTCAGTCTGGCAGAAAAACATGATATCCCTGTAGCCTATGAGGGTGGAATTGAACTGTTCAGAACTCCACCTTCCCTCCTATTGCTGGCATGGTTTCGAATACTGAAGAATATCAGCTCAGCAAGGGGCTGGGCTGTGGTTCTGGAAAATGCAGGTTATTCTCTGGAAATGACCGGATCAATAATTGATGGAAAAAATTACCCTCTGGATATGCTGGAATTTCACAGCCGACTGAGCAGTATGGATACTGCCGGCTCAATCGCCAGGACAGTATTTGATAAATATAGTCTTGACAGCACGATCACGGATAGAATAATAGATGTTCTTGAGTCCGTATCCGGTACCTCCAGAATGAATATTGGCCAGATAATCTCTTTTATGGAACAGAACATAGATAATGGCACAACATATGATGTTGACAGTACGCGAAGAGGGGATGTGTTCCGTATCCAGACCATACACAGTGCCAAGGGACTGGAATATCCTGTTGTGATACTGCCTGATATGGATGTTAGCCATCAGGCCGGTAATAGCTCCATTGATTTCAGGGATCCCTCTGGATTGAGGCAGAAGAAGATATACTCATCTGATCCCTATCCTTTTATCTATGACAATTGGAGATATTATCTGCTTTCAAAAGCAGTTGATATGGATTATGATGAAGAACGCAGATTACGTTATGTAGCCATAACAAGAGCACAGAATTACCTTTTCCTGACAGCAGGGTGTAGCAGCCAATCACAGTTGTTCATCAATCTTGGAACTGAACCTGTTGTCACAGAACCCGAGATACTCCCTGTTCAAGTACCGGAATCTGATATGAATAGACTGGTAGTGGGTGGTGTTGTACAGCCTGCACCTCTCAAGCTTTCCTGTCACAGCCTTATGAATATTGCACCATCTGCAGGAGAGGGAGGAAAGGGTATGGAATATGGAACTGCTGTTCACAGCTTTGCACAGAGATATGCAGCTGATAAAACGGTGCGACCCAGAACCCCAGACGAGAATAATGTTAAGAGACTGCTTGATTCACTGGATGGGGAACTCATTTCTGAGATCGAATGCATACTCCCGATTGATCATGAAGGCAGATGTATCCTGTTTTCAGGAGTAATTGATCTGGTTCATATTGATGGGGATAGCGTTGATATCATTGACTACAAAACTGATCGGAGCATGTCAAATCACGATGAGTATGTGAAGCAGTTGAGCCTTTATTATCATGTGCTTTCAGGAATCTATAAAGATAAGCGTGTTCAGGCATACATTTACTATACTGCAGAAGGCAGACCTGTGCATATAGAACGCCCACTGAGCATTGATGAGATAAAGGGCCTGATCAATTCTCTGTCTTTGCTCAATAGTGATGCCACATCTCAGAAATAACTTGAAGGTATATGATTACCTGTTCTCAGGATGTATTGGTCCCCGGTTACCACTCATCTGTCCTGTCCTATTCATCCATGATGTTTGAAGAGATTGAAGGAGAGATCCCTCATGAAATCAATATTAATGAGGAGATCGATGATGAGGAGTTTGCATATATTGAAAATGCAAGGAATGTCATTCAGATGAGCTGGATGTTCATTATCGGCAGTTTGTTTGTTATAATCCTGTTAGCATATCTGGTATGGGTCGGATCTCGCTCACCTGCTGTACCTTCATTTGCTGTTGGAATTGCAGCCATTGCTGCAGGAGTTGCAGGAACTGCCGGATCATGGTCCGGTAAAAGGGCACATGAAAGTCTTCTGGAAGAGGTCTCTGCTGACACTCCACAGATAGTTCTGGAAATGATTGAAATATTTATGATCAATATAATGGATGTGTTCCTGCTACAGTCAATAGCAATTGCTGGTCTGGGTGCGGTGTTTGTGACAAGTGCACTGTACGTTAAAAAAAGGACTAGTGACCGAATTTTGTAAGAATCTCAAAGATGTGAAGCATACTGAAAATGGATTAAATATCAATTGATTTTTACCTTTACCTCTGAAGAAGGTTCATGATACGGTACAGATACGTACAGCCTGCCATTTGAAAATTGAGCCACTGCTCTGTCAGCAATGACTGGACAGCATGTAATATATGATGCAGCGTATTTTAGATTCCTTTTGATGGCCCTGACTGAAAAGCTGTCAGAACGCATCTTGAATACAATATCTTCTTTCTGGACACCCGGAAGATCTATTTCAATATGCAGGTTCTTACCACTGTCATCAGTACATGTATATACAAAAGGCGATTTGATTATGCCCTCTTTTACCATCAGGCATCACCGGATATTTATTTATATATATAACATTAAAGATGCTCATTTGATTTCTACATCTACTTCCTCATGAGCTTCCTCATAAGGGACTGTTGCAAGCAGCATGCCATTATCATAGGCAGCAGTGGCTTTATCCGGAACTACAGGACAGCACAGTGTATAGGTGCCCATATACTCTATATCCTCATCCCTGTTATGTGCCCTGACTGAAAATCCCATCTCAGTCACCTTGAACTGGATATCCTCTTTCTCTACTCCAGGCAGATCGATCTCTATGTTCAGTAGCTTACCATCGTCACTTATACATGTATATACACAGGGTGCTACTCTTGATTTAACCATTTATTACTTACCCCCATAATCTAAATGGCTGATTGCTTATTTATTGATTATGAAACAAAATACCGAATAAGCATTATCGTTGCTGAATGAAAATAAGAAGGTTAATCCCTGCTGCGCGCAAGTGAATAATCAGAATATACCTTCAAAAATTCGTCATCAACCTGGAGAAGTACGGTTTCAAACATGGCCACATGTATTTTCTCTTCTCTGGCAATATCCAGTAATACTTTTTTTATATCCTCATCATCGGTAAGGTCTGCCATCTGTTCGTACAGGTTTATTGCATCCAGTTCTGCAATCATGGCAGCCCTCATTATTTCCTTATCAATGTTTTTAAATTCTACATTTTCGATCTGTATTGGTATTTCTGATAACAATATTCTCACCACTGTTATTCATTGTTTTCCCAGTAATCAAATATCCTGATAAGCCCAATTGATGTCGATTAACTCTTGGATTGCTTAAATCATGACAGTTTGCATTCAGGATACACTAATAATTATTGAATTCAGAGTTTATTCTTCAAAACGGATCATTTTTTGAGAATATCCTCTTCAACTTCCTTTTTACCGGCTTCCAGTTCTTCTACCTGTTCCTGATCCTCTTTCAGCAACATTGTATGGAATTCTCCGACATGGGTTTTTTCTTCCTTTGCAACATCAAGGAGTACATCCTTGAGATTCTGGTTGTCAGTAAGGTCTGCCATCTGTTCATACAGGTTTATTGCATCCAGTTCTGCAATTATGGCAGCACGAAGTATTTCTTTGTTTATATCATCTTTCTTAACTTTTGATAGATTTATAGGGATCTTGGATAGCATAGTCTCACATCTCTTTTGATATCGGCATTATTTATACGACCTTTAAAGTAACTCCCAGTTAAAAAGTCTGTATTTAACCCTATATCATTTCTTTTGTTTTAGTATTTATAGATTTGCAGATCACAAAGAGTCATTTTTTCTTAAAATCCAGTGAAAGTGAATTTATACAGTATCGTTTACCCGTAGGTGGAGGCCCATCATCAAATACATGTCCAAGGTGGCTTTTGCATCTGCTGCACAGAACTTCGGTCCGCTTCATCATATAACCTGTATCTTCTTCCAGAGCCACATTATTTTCTGATAATGGAGCATTGAAACTGGGCCATCCCGTACCTGAGTCAAACTTGGTGTCTGAATCAAAAAGTTCCTGACCACAGGCAGCACAGGTGTATATCCCTTTTTCCTTCTGGTCCGCGTATTCTCCACTAAAAGGCGGTTCTGTTTTTTTTCTTCTCAGCACATCATATTGGTCCGGAGTAAGGACTTTTTTCCACTCCTTTTCAGATTTTTCTTGCAATGTATATTCCCCCTGCTATATCTGTCAGTTACAATAATATCCTTTTTGGTTCAGTGTAATCTATTTATCCGGGAAGTATGTAATCCTATTTACCAGATACAACACAATGTGGGATCTTTATGGAGGGGACTAATAGCTGGAGGAATAAATATGGACGGTATTCCGGGATATGTGCGTCCTATCATCATTCAAAAGGATGTATCTGCAGGAGTTGTCCAACATATCCGGAAGATGAAGGGTTCATGTACTGTGCAAAGGGCCCCAGTGATGCAGCAGGGTGTAAAAATGGCTGCATGTGTCCGGAATGTATTGTATACGATAAGTTTAAATTAGAAGGTAGATACTTCTGTCAGGATAGAAAATAGATTTGAGGAGATATTATGGAGGATCTGAGAAAATTGCAGGATATACTGGAAAAGATGAAACCTTTTGAAGTTGGTGAATACGTTCAGGAGAACTACCCTGATAATCCGGAACTCTGGTCAGGTTCAAAAAAAATTGTTGTTCGCAAGATTATCAATTTTGAAAGGGACAGAATG
>SKZM01000085.1 GCA_007127385.1 Methanosalsum sp. | reverse complement strand
TAGAACAATACCTTCACCAAGTATCAGCTTTCCATTGGGCAGCTGAGGTAATTTTTTAATAATTCCTGTATTCACTGCCAGTGAGATTGCAGCAATGACACCGGTTCCAGTGATCCCTTTAGGCTTTACTTCTCCTTCATCTCTGATCTCACCTGTCACAGGATCTATCAGGTATCCGTTTTTCTCTTCCATTTGCTCATTGAGTACAGTGAGTCTCCATACCCCATCCTCTTCATTCACATTGGAGATTGCACCTGGACTTGCCAGCATTCCACTACCTATACCCTGTCCTTCAATTGCAGGCCCTGCCGCAGCACTGCCTGTTATGATACGATCACCGATCTTTAAGGCCATCTCTGCATTGGTCCCATAATCAGTTACAAGTGAAATTTCCGTCTGATTCATGAAATCGGTCTTGATCATCATGGCAAGAGCATCTGCACCAATTTCGTGTTTTATTGAAGGTAATACGATTACTTCGCAACTATCAAGGCCGGATTCACTTCCAAATAGTTCAGTACCTGGATATATTCTGCCGCTTCGATCTACATTTTCAATACCGAGCCTTTTCTGCATATTTCGGCCTGCATAGGCAAGGTCCCTGATTTCTATATCCTGAAATAAAGATAACTGGATAGGATTTCCACAGACTACTATCTTTTGTATTTTTTCAGGAGATACATCCAGCCTGTCCATCATTTTAATAAGTGTATTTACTATTATTTTGTTTGAAATATCACTTCCAACATGAATTGCAAAATCAAGATGATCAGTTACATTCCCACCCGGAAGAGGATGTTTCATTGTAATTACGGTCTTTTCTGTTTTTCCGTTTTCAAGATCTAAAAGTTGCATCCGGAATCCACTTGTTCCAAGATCCAATGCAATTCCGTACATTCCTATCCTTCTCCTGAAATCTCTTTGTAACAGATAATTAACAACTCATCAAAAATGTTATTACTAAGAAATTTATATATAGTTAATTAGTTTTTTTGTATAATAAACGATTCCAGAACATAAAATCTATTCAATGATTCAATTAAAAATACGCTTAAAATTCATATGATTGATCAAATCTAAGTTGTTGATATAATTACCTGCCAGTTAATGTGCCCATTATTCAATTTCAGGCTTCTATGGCCGAATATTCAATTATTTTCAATGTTTAATTCGAAAAGATCAAATATAGGTTCTACAACAAGATAAAAAGCTATATATATGCGAAAACACTTTTAAGCACTACTACTTGATAAACGACTAGAGGAGTTGACTTTAATGGCTGAATATACACCTAAAGAGAGATTAGCACGCGTATTGAATGGTGAATCCGTAGACAGAATGCCGGCAATCTGTCCGACCCAGACCGCAACTGTTGAACAGATGGAAGCTGTGGATGCTTTCTGGCCTGAGGCACATGAAGATGCTGAAAAGATGGCAAAGCTGGCAGAAGCAGGACATACTGTTATAGGATTTGAAGCAGTTCGTGTTCCTTTTGACATTACCGCAGAAGCAGAGTTCTTCGGATGTGAAATTAAACCAAGTACAAAAGAACAGCAACCATCCGTTGTTGGCCATGTGATAAAAACAGCTGAAGATATTGAGAACCTCAAAGGCTATTCCCTGGACAAAGGCAGAATAGGGGTAGTATGTGACGCGATCAAGATACTGGCTGACAAATATGGTGATGAACTTCCTGTTATGGGAAGTATGATTGGTCCGTTCTCCCTTGCACAGCACCTTAATGGTGATGAATGGTTTACCAAAATCTTTACCGATGAAGAGTTTGGTCTCAAGTTGCTTGAATTCACAACAGATTTCAACATAGCATACGCAAAGAAGATGGTTGAGAATGGTGCCGACACAATGGTACTGATCGACCCAACTGCAAGCTATGAGCTCATTGGTGCACAGTTCTATGAAAAATTTGTGGTTCCATATCATGCAAAGATTGTTGAGGCAATGCAGGAAATGGGAGTCACCATCACACTTCACATCTGTGGAAACACAACCAACGGACTTCCATTGATGGACGCTTCAGGATTCAATGCAATCAGTATTGATCAGAAAGTAGATGTTGCAACCGCAAGATCCAAGGTTGAGAATGCAGTATTGGTTGGAAATGTTGATCCTGTAAACACACTGTGGAACAAGACACCTGATGAGGTTCGTACAGTCTGCCAGAACATTATTGATGCAGGTATTGATCTGCTCGCACCTGGCTGTGGTATTGTAAGCAAGACCCCAACTGAGAACCTTCAGGAAATGGTTGAAGTTGCAAAAGGTCACAAATACTGAGTGAATAAGCTCATTATTTAATGTATCTGGAATTATTTCCAGATATTCTTTTTTTAATTCTTAAAACAATAAAAGGTATTTTTCTAAGCTTTGTTTATTCTGTTAATGAGCAGGGATTATTATCCCACAATTGTGGGTGCCAGTTATATCCTGTTTAGATATCAACTGGAAAATATAATTAATTTTGTTTAATTTTGATGAAAAC
>SKZM01000159.1 GCA_007127385.1 Methanosalsum sp. | reverse complement strand
CTTGAAGCCCTGAATACCCTGAACGAGATCAAGAATGAATTAAACAGCAAAGAGGTGTGATCCGCTTGGATAATCCAGATTCCAGAATACATATACTGGATGAATCAACAGTAAATAAGATTGCAGCCGGTGAGGTTATTGAAAGACCTGCTTCTGTGGTAAAGGAACTGATAGATAATGCAATTGATGCAGGTTCTTCCCAAATAACTGTGGAGGTTGAGGAGGCAGGTGCCAGAATGATCACGGTATCGGATAATGGCTGTGGGATGTCAGAAAAAGACGCATCACTTGCTTTTATGAAACATGCAACAAGCAAAATAAAGGAAATAGATGATCTCAACAATCTCTCTACCCTTGGATTCAGGGGCGAGGCACTATCTTCAATTGCTGCAGTGGCAAAGGTTGAGATGATAACACGTCAGAAGAGTTCTGTGTCTGGTACAAAACTTGTTGTAATCAACGGTAAAATAGATGAAGTATCTCAGGTGGGGGCTGCTGTAGGCTCCAGAATATGTGTAAAAGATCTCTTCTATAATACACCTGTTCGCAGAAAATATCTCAAGAGCAGGCGTACCGAGATCTCACACATAATTGATGTGGTGACAAAGCAGGCACTTGCAAATCCGGGAATATCTTTCTTCCTGAAAAATGAGGGAAAACAGATATTGAAAGCCCCGAAAGCCAAATCCAGTATGGATACTATCATTCATCTATTCGGAGGTGATATTTCAAAGTCACTGATCCCGATCGAAGCTGAGAGCAATGGTATGAAATTATCTGGCTATATATCCAGGCCTGAACTGACAAAAGGAAACAATGATCATCAGTTCATATTCATAAATGGGAGATGTGTATCTTCTGCAAGTATCAGCAATGCTATAAGGCTGGGATACTATACAAAAATTCCGAAAGGAAGATACCCGGTTGCGTTCATAAGACTGGATGCAGATCCAGAGGATATTGATTTCAATGTCCATCCTACAAAAAGTAAGATACGCCTCAGCAATGAAAATGAGGTGATAGACTTTGTGAGTATGGCAGTAGAGAGTACACTATCCAGATCCGGGAATATACCTGAACCTTCAGGTAAAGGGATTCAGTCAGTACTGGAAAATACCTATTCAGGCACTTCCAGGGCTGAGGCAGTACAGGAGAGGAAACAACCTTACAGATATTCTGCAAGGGATACCCAGAAAAGACTCAAAAAGAGTGAGAGACTGATATCTGAATCAGTTGCTGATGAACATAGTAATGTAAACGATCTTCCTGAAATAGAAATAATGGGTCAGGTTGATGAAATATATATTATCGGGAAGACGGATGATAAACTTGTGATCATTGATCAGCATGCAGCACACGAGAGAATTCTGTATGAACAGTTTAAGCTAAAACAGGGTATCTCATCCCAGGAACTGATCGCACCTGTTACACTGGACCTTAGTCCAAAAGAGAGGGCATTGATCGAAGAATACATACCGTATCTTGAATCTGCAGGGTTTGAAATATCTGAATTTGGACCTTCTACCTATGCAGTGAACGCAGTTCCGGGAATTTCCGATGCACTTGAGGATCCGGCTGTGATCCCTGATATAATCTCTGATATACTTTCTGCAGGCAGAATACAGGATGAGACCGGTATAGTTGAGCATATTCGAAAGACAATGGCATGCAGAGGTGCGATCAAAGCAGGTGCGGCATGCAGTATGGGACAGATGGGTTCACTGATACAGCAGCTTCGTAAGGTTTCGAATCCATATTCATGTCCCCACGGACGCCCGACAATCATATCTTTTGGAAAGGATAGGATGGACCGGATGTTTAAAAGAACCTGATAAAAACTCGCTGGTTTTATATCTAAACAATTAGAATACAAAAAGCATGATTGATCCGGTAAATAAATCCAGGATTCCAGATGAGTGGATTGAAAGCTCGTCAATGGATTCCAGTGAACTGATCGAAGGCATAAAGAATGGAATGCTGGTGGTCCTGAGTGACGGTTCTGTACTCAAAAGGGGTTATACCACCGGAACAACAGCAGCAATTGCTGCAAAAGCTGCAGTACTGTCAATAAAGCAAAAGATCAATCATGTTTCTGTCCCAACCCCTGTTGGCCTCAGAGCATGCATGGATGTAGAGGCCAGAGAAGGTTTTGCTGTAGCAGTAAAACCATATAATGATCATGAATCTGATATTACCCGGGGGCTTGAGTTTGAAGCACGAGCAGAGGAGGCAGATGATATAATCATCACTGCCGGTGAAGGTGTAGGAATTGTTCGCCGCGACGGGCTGCAGATAAAAAAAGGTTTACCTGCAATCAATCCTGTACCAATGAAGCAAATAAGGGATTCTGTCAGAGAAGCTGTGGAAGAATCCGGAATGAAGGGTGCACTGGTAAAAATCTCCCTTCCAGAAGGCGCAAAGATCGCAGAAAAGACCCTCAACAGCAGGGTTGGGATAGAGGGCGGCATCTCAATAGCGGGAACGACCGGTTTTGTGGAACCCTGGAATGATCATCTGGGTGAAATGAAGGATGATCTGATAAAAGGATCCAGTAAGGTTGTACTGACCACAGGACGTATAGGAATACGCTATTCAACAATGCTTTTCCCGGACTATACAGTGGTACTGGCAGGAAGCCGTATTTCAGAATCTCTTGCAGCAGCTTCAGGTGATGTTGTGATATGCGGACTTCCGGGACTTATTCTGAAATGGGGTGATCCGGAAGTACTAAGGGATAGCGGCTATGCATCGGTGTCTGAGATGATAGAGAAGGAACTGGATGGTTCAAGGGTACGTAAGGCTTTTGAAAGAACGGTCGAAAAGGCTAATGGTGCAAGGGTTGTAATTGTTGATCGTGATGGTACGGTATTGCTTGACAGTGAGGTGGAACAGTGATCATTGTAGGTGTTGGTGTAGGGCCTGGAATGCTGACAGAGGAGGCAATCGAAACCATACGTAATGCATCGGTAGTATATGGCTCAAGACGTTCGATTGAAATGGTCTCAGAATACATTGAATGTGGGGCAAGACAGATCAGGGATTATACAAAACTCAATCTCCTTCCAGATGATGCAGTTGTTCTTTCCACAGGTGATCCCATGTTCTCAGGCCTTGGTAAGTTTGCCGGGAAAGGTGACCGTATAGTGCCTGGCATATCATCCCTTCAGATTACCTGTGCAAGGCTTGGAGTTAATATGGATAATGATCTTGCAGCAATTACGGCACATGGACGTGATCCCACTCCTGCAAAAAAATCATTCATCCGTGAACTTGAATTTGGAAAGACTATTTTTTTATTGCCTGCAGATTCGTTTGGTGCACAGGAAGTTGCAGAGATACTGTCAGATAAGTCAGTGAACTCCAGAATATGTATCTGTGAGAATCTGGGATATCCGAATGAGAGAATTGTATGCGGAACACCTTCTAATCCTCCACTGCCCGAATCCGGATTGTATTGTATAATGGTGATTCCTGAATAATGTTCTGATTTATTAGGTTAGTAATGGGATCAACTGGACCGAGACTGCAGTTGTGAGCATTACTGCAGATAATATGTAATCCTTCGTAATCATATTGAAACTGGTGAATAGTCTGGGATTTCCAGTATATCCTCTGGCAATCATGGATCTGTATACTCTTTCTCCCCTCTCATAGCTTTTTATCAGCAGCATCCCTACCATATTTCCAAGCACTGAGAGACTGTACATATTGAGTTTTAACTGAAATCCCCTTGCATACATGGATCTTTTAAGGGTATGCAGTTCGTCCAGTATTACGAAAATATACCTGTATGAGAAGGTAATGATCTGCACCATGACACCGGGTACCTTTAACATGTACATGGCCTTTATGATCTCATCGAACCTGCTGGTTGCAAGCATGAGAAATGCAAGGATCAATGCTGCTATTGCCCTGAAAAAAATGAGACTGCCTATATCAATACCTTCCTGCGTTATACTGATATAATGCAGGTCAAGTAATGGCCTGCCTTCAACAGTAAAGGCCATTACGACAATGATCGTAAATATGAACAGGGCAGGAAATCGAAGATATCTGAACACAAAAACTGGCGGAATCCTTGATATAAATATCATAACGATTGAAAAAAGAACCGCAAATATTGCAATGATCAGTTCAGGTATAAAGGCAAAGGAAAATATAAGGGCAGTGAATGTAACCACCTTTGCTCTGGGATCAAAGCTATGCAGGGGTGAATTGAGATATGAATATTTATCAATTCCAGGATAGCTCATTCATTTGCACCTTCATCCAATATATTCAATTCTGCTGCTTCATCCTTCTTGCAGATAAAAGCATTCCAAACCCTGCAAGTCCCAGCATGTATCCCAGTCCTGCAATTATTCTTGTAACAGTATCAAAGCCGCCCGAGGAATGTAGCTGTCCTGCACCACCTTCAACGTTTATGGTTGCTTCTTCCTGATGTCCCCAGTCATCATATATCTTGATCCTGTATTCCTCATATCCTTCGACAGGTTCGAAAGTATATATTCCCTGCTCATTCAGTTCATCTTCAATATATAATTCTTCACTGCCGTCTTCATCTATAGTATAGATATCTATACTTCCAAATGACATACGTTCAGTTTCACTGAAATATCCTTTTACTTCGATCTCTACTTTCTGTGTAACATCCATATGTACTCCATGTGCTGAGACCGGTGCTGTAAAAAATATGGATAGTATGCAGAGCAATATTAATGGGATAAGCAATTTTTTCATATTGAACACACCTTTATTTCTTCATTTGTACTGGTAGAAGTTCTGGTTTTACTTTTGCAATATATGCAACAATTGTTCCTGTAAGAATCCCTTCGATTAATATAAGGGGCAGATGTGCTACAGCAGCAACCTGTGCAAGCCCAAGAAATTCCTGTCCTGTTGAAATCAGTACTATTACAAGCAGCAGGGCTGAAAGACCTATCGCAAGTCCTCCGCAAAGCAGGCCAAGGAGCTTCTCTGAAATCCCTCTATCATATCCACTTTTGAACAGATAGAATGCGATGATTGCAGGTATGCCCACAAGTGCTGCATTTATTCCTATGGTTGTAATTCCTCCATGCTGGAAAAGGAATGCCTGAAGTATGAGGCCAACAAACATTGCTATATAGGCCATTGGCCCTAGTACAATTCCTACAAGTCCGTTAAGCATTGGATGTACGCTTGTGGGTCCCATGGGAAGGTGTATCAGTGATGCAACAAAGAAAGCAGCGGTCATAACTGAGAACTTGGGTATTTCCTCTACCATATCAGATTCTTTCATTTTCAATCTGAATGTCACCAGTAAAAAGATAATGGTGATTGCCCATCCGGCAGCAATCACAGGTGCTGACAGTACGCCGTCTGATATATGCATATATTTTCCTCTTCTATGTTTATCAATGGAGTAGTTATTTACTTAGAGTTATGATATTAATACTTTGCATTGGGGAAACAAATGTTATCTAAATGGGTAACTAAAAAAAATTAGTCCCAGGGATATTAAATCCCTGAATTTGATTTCTTAGAGTCTTCTGATCAGAAATGCCACTGCAAGCAGTCCGGTAATGGCAAATATGGCTTCAAATCCAGGTGTGGATTCTGCCTGAGATTCTTCTGGAATATCCTCCAGAGCAGTCTGTTCCTGGTTGTCTGCCTGATTCATCTGCACCCATTCATCAAACAGCTGACTGAAATCATCCAGTTTATGCTGCAGCTCATGCATGTCATGGTGTACTTCATCTGCATGATGTTTATGTGATTCCGGAGTGATATCATCCAGTTCGTGTGCAAGGCTACTCAAAGAGACTACAAAGTTTCTTAAATTTGTTATTTCGTTACTGGCTTTATCGATCTCTCCATCATCGATGTAGTGTCTGATATCATGCGCAGATCTGTCTATTTTATGTGACATCTGGTGCACTTCTTCGGCAACGTCCCTTATTTCGGAATCAAGTGCTTCATCGTCTGCAATATATTCAGATTCATCATGGATGTTCTGTGCCAGAGCTCTGATTTCATTTCTGATTTCCAGTAATCTCTCATTTATTGGCACATCACTGGAATCTGCATGACTCTCTTCAGTGTACTCATGGTCACCAATGTATGTATTGAACAGGCTTTCAAAATTCTGGAAAACATGCTGCAGATCGTGCAGATCATGGTGAATTTCATCTGCATGCTGTTTGTGTGATTCAGGTACGTCATGGTCCAGTTGATGTACAGGCCCATTCATTTCAATTATGAAGGATTTCAGGCTCTCAAGTTCTGCTTTAGCTTCGTTATACTCCCCATCATCGATGTAGTGACGGATATCGTGTGCAGATCTATCGATCTTATGTGCCTGCTGGTGTATCCATTCTGCCAGATTTCTTATTTCAGAATCAAGGGATTCATCATCTGCTATGTACTCTGATTCATCATGGATGTCCTGGGCTATGCCCCTTATCTCATTTCGAATTTCCAGAAGCCTATCTGACAGAAACCCATAAAAGAGTCCTTCAAAATCCTGATATTTGTGCTGCATCTTATGTAGATCATGGTGCACTTCATCTGCATGGTGTTTATGTGATTCTGGTGTGATGTCATCAAGCTTGTGCACAGGGTTGCTTAAATCTATTATCAATCCTTTAAGAACCTCCAATTCTGCTTTAGCTTTGTTATACTCCCCATCATCGATGTAGTGACGGATATCGTGTGCAGATCTGTCTATTCTATGTGCCATCTGGTGCACTTCTTCAGCAATGTCTCTGGTTTCTGCGTCAAGTGACTCATCGTCTGCAATATATTCAGATTCATCGTGAATATTCTGGGCCAGAGCTCTTATTTCATTTCGAATATCTAAGAACTCACCACTCATTTCATTTAGCTCTTCATCTGTATGTGCTGATACCGGCATACACAGTAAAAGAAGCACTGTACAGGCTATTGCAACTATTTGTTTTGTTATTCTCATGAATATCACTCTTCTTTAATATGTTTAAAAAAATATTCTGGGTCTATTCATAATCTCCAACTTTGATAGCAATAAGTAGCACTTATATTGCGTAATTGATTACTAAGTAACATTGTAGTATTTAAAAATACTCAAAGAGCTCCTAATCATTATCCTTGAAGATAACTGCTTCCGGAACAAAGAAAAAGATTGTCCAGATTTGCAAATTTTGTATTAATAATTGTTAAAAAAAGACAGTTTTTCTTTATTATCTGAATGGGGGTAGTTTATTTTTCAGTATGCTTCACAATATATTTATATAACTGAAGGTTTATACCAATCAACTTGTTATAAATCAAATTTGCTTGTTTAAAATTATCTTCTATTGTACTAAAAAGAAGATCGATAAGTGACAGATCATGTTCAAAGGATGCCTTTAATGGCATTATATGATATCTGTGTGTTTCCTGTCTATCAGTGCATGAAATATGATCCGGATATCAGAATAAGAATGATCTTCTGATAGTGATGGAAGATTTTATAATAATTACCTGAGGTATCATATAATGATGATTCTGGAAACAAATGACCTTAATTACTCCTATATGGACGGCAGCCCGGGTGTCCGGGATGTCAATATTGAAATCAAGAAAGGTAAGAAAGTGGCTTTTGTAGGCCATAACGGATCAGGTAAATCCACTCTTTTTCTTCTTTTAAACGGTACACTCAAGCCAGAGACAGGTGAGGTGCTATTCAATGGAAAGCCTATAAAATACAATTCAGGATCCCTCCGGGAGATTCGAAAGAACATTGGAATCGTTTTCCAGAACTCCGATGATCAGATATTTGCACCCACTGTTTATCAGGATGTTGCCTTTGGACCTGCAAATCTTGGTTTTTCAAAGGAGAAGACTGAAAGGCTTGTGGATGGTGCTCTGGAATATGTTGGGCTAACACATCTGAGAGAAAAACCTCCACATCACCTGAGTGGGGGCCAGAAGAAAAGAGTTGCTATTGCCGGTGTTATCTCCATGGAGCCTGAGATCATAATACTTGATGAACCCCTTTCAAATCTTGATCCAATGGGTGCCGACGAGATCATGGATCTTCTCAATGAGTTGAATGAAGCCGGAAAAACGATCCTGATCTCAACCCATGATGTTGATCTTGCCTACAGATGGGCCGATTATGTATACTTCCTCTCAAAGGGCACAATTATAGGAGAAGGGCCGCCTCAGAAAGCATTCAATGAACCTGAACTCCTAAAAAGGGCACATATGAGACAGCCTGTTACACTGGAGATATATCATGAGATGAGGCGCCGAGGTCTTGCAGTAGGAGAAAAATCTCCTGCAAGTGTCCTTGATCTTGTAGGAACACTGAAGCCTCCTGAACTTATGTGGGTTGATGTAACTCCCGGTACAAAAGTAGGTGATTCTCTGAATCTTGGAATAATGTATGGAGAATTTGCAGAACATTCTCCATATGAGGCAGTTAATGCAGAGGTGGTCCACATACATGATGATGGCCGTGCCATTGTTGAAATGAAACGCCATGGAATTAAGGCAGGTGGTATCATTATCTTTGATGTTGAGTATTATGATCCTGCCGGGATACGCCAGCTCATAAAGAGTGCTGATATCGAGATAGTAGGTGCAATGGGCAAGAAAAGTAAAATAATTGCCGAAAATGATGGGATATATCTCAATGTTACATCCAGTGTCATTGACAAGTCCATTTTGATGGCTCTGTGTGGTAAAAGATGCCTGATACTCACAAATGGTGGAATGGTGGATCATGCAAAGAGTAGAATTGAGCGATATGCTCACAAGAGTGGGATCGAACTGAATGTAAGTATCATAGATGAAAGCAACAATCTGATAGAAAAAGCAAATATCAAGGAGGAATATAACGTTATTACCTGATCCTCATTCCTGTTCTTTGAGTTCCTGATATTTATTTTTCAGGATCAGGTAATCGGTCTCAAGGTTTGGGCTCTCGCATATTATCAGGCCCTTTATATCGAATTCATGGAATGCTCTTAGAAGATCCATATAATTAAAATCCGCATCCTCAAGATTTAGATGTTTTTTTTCTCCACCATTCCCATATTCAATGCCGGATACGTGTATATGGAGGTCGTCAAGTCCCTCTCTTCCCAGAAATTCTTCAGTCCTTGCCAGCACATTATAGAATTCCTGATATGAGTTGACCTTCCCTTTACTTCTTGCATAAAGATGAGAAAAATCAATACATGGCAGCACACCTTCAATTTCTGCGCTCAGCTGAAGTATTTCATCGATTGATCCAAACTGGGTTCCTTTGCCGGTACTTTCTGGTCTTAGTGTAGCATTGATCCCTTCATCATCAAGGATTGTCCGAATCTCAACCAGCATCTGCGCAACTTTCCGGTATACCTTTACAGGATCTGTTTTCTGATAATATGCAGGATGGAATACAATAGAATCCGCTCCGCATAATGCACCGATCCGGGCAGATCTGTATATCCTTTCTATGCTGCTTTTGACCTTATCTTCTTCCATTGAGTTGAGGTTTATGTAATAAGGGGCATGAACACTGAGCTTTACATTTTCAGACCGGGATGTGTCATGTACCTTTCTGGCTGTCTTTTCACCCATTTTGACACCACGTACAAACTCGAGTTCCATACAGTCCAGACCCAGTTCATGAATCCTTCTAATACCCTCGATACTGCTCTTTTTTCTGGAACTGCGGGGTGCTCCTGCCGTACCAAACAGGAGCTTACTGTGGGTCATTGTTAGATTATCCCTGCATGTCTTTTGAGCTCACTGGCCCTTTCGGAAGATATCTTTTCTGAGATCACATCCATCAAAGCGTCG
>SKZM01000193.1 GCA_007127385.1 Methanosalsum sp. | reverse complement strand
GAACTCCAAAAATAACGTATGTGGATGACTCGTAATCAGAAAGTGCATCCATCATGGCCGGTTTATAGAACATTGTGCTGCAGTGATTTTCTTATCGCAGGTCTATCTTCATCTTGCCCATGGAAGTCATATAGGTGATTTCCTCACCCTCTTTGACCCTATCCTTGTATTCCTCAGGGATCTTTAGCTCAAAGGTGGAATAATCATCCATGTTCATAAGCTGTGCAATGCCATCGGTAATTGAGAGGACCTGTGCAGTCTTGCGTTCAACCAATGGTATGAATGTCTTTGCAGAGACTGAACTTATAATTGAGCGTTTCTGATTATCAAAGATTCCGATAGCTTCAATCCTTGCCTTGGCAGAGCCGTGTTTGCCTGGTTTTGATTTTGAGATGCTTTTTATAACGCAGGGTTCGTCATCAATGATCACATATCTTCCTTCTTTTAATTCCTTTACATCAACCTGTTCTTTCATCGAAATTCTCCTGTATACCTGTGAATTTGTATTAATAGATGTTCTAGCAAAATATCCTGTATGCTATCTTTGTGCTATTAGTTTATCTGTTTATATATCAATTTAACGTAAGTGAACAGTTACAGTTCCAGATATAAATGGATGGATAAATTCAGAGTATGTATCGTGACAGATTAACTGCGGTCATCAGCCATTGATCTGGCTGTGATACTTGTTTGTTTTTTTTCGATGTGCAGTAACATCATCTTGAATTTAACATCCCTTTTTTTAAAACCACCACAGTATCCCCCGCTACCATGGGCAGAGACTACCCTGTGGCATGGGATAAGGATCAGGTATGGATTCAATGAAAGGGCCTGGCCAACTGCCCGGCAGGCACGGGGGTTCCCTATCCTTTCTGCAAGTTCTTTATAGGTAATGGTGTGTCCGTAGGGAATTCTGCGGACCTTTTCCAGAACATTCTGCTGGAAGGTGGTCAGATTGGAAAGGTCCAGATCATATCCGGAAAAATTCACCGGATCTCCTCTGAAATATTTTTCAAGATCAATGATCACATTAAGATCATTCTTCATCCTGGTGAATGTATTCTCTTTCAAGCTGCTCCCTCTGTTTTCTGTGTCTGTACCACCCGGTGGCCAGAAATCCGGTGATGATCAGTATCATAAAAACAGATCCCACTACAAAGGGAAGAGTATCCCTTACAAGCAGTGGATTGAGGTCTTCTCTCTGCTTGTACGTAGGGTACATTATGTCTCCGGGATCATTACTGTGGCCAAGTCCAAGGGCATGCCCGATCTCATGTTTGGCAACGGTTAACATGTTAGCATCGCCGTATTGCCTCCATGCAAATCCCTGATAGTTCCCGGTTTCAAGCACTATTTCTACATACACAAATCGGTTTCCTGATATCCTGGGTCTGGCAATGCCGGCAACGCCATCTTCAACATTTTTATACTCCTGAAGGTTTTTGACCCACCTTATTCTTATATCTGCCTGTGGATCATTGATAATCTCAAATTCAGGGGTATAGCTCAGCTGACCATTGCCACCCTCTTCCCAGTACCTGAGTGCAGTTTCTACCTGTTCACGATAGGATGGACTGTATTCATCAGGAACGTTTATATCATCGATATAGACGGTTATGGGAGAATGATCCCATGGTTGATCAAGTATTTTGGGATACTCTTCATTGCCTGCATACACTGCCTGCATGCCTGAGATCATGAGCAGTGCCAGGAATATTATAATAAGTTTGGATGACATTATTTTCTACTATTAGTTATTATTCCTTCATCTAGATAAAATCATTTGGGTGCTGGCAGGGTATATTGTCCTGTGGAAATACTAATCATGTATGATGCAAGTTTTCAGTATATGTCAGGAAATATCGCAGTGGTATTTGACAGTGCAGGTACCCTTATGCAGATGTATCGCGTCGCAAAGGATCCGGATACTGATATTATTCTGGATGGTATTGAAACAATTTCACTGGTAGCAGAAAAAGCAGGTCAGGCGCTGATCATGCTGCACACAGACGCTGATGATATTCTCAAAGCTGATGAACACATCCCAATCGTAGAGTACATATGTGAAAATAATGTCTCGATTGATATTAGCTGCTCAGGTGGTCCGTTCTCTGTACAGGAATCATTTTCTATCCTCAAAAAGAATCCCCATGTAAAAATCCAATGCCTTCAGGATGTTATATACAGGGTACGCCGCAAATGTAGAAATGTGTTCTATTTTGCAGAAGGACTGATCCTGGACTCTAAGCTGTGCAGAATTGCTTATGTGCTGAGCACCGGTGGAAGAATATATTCCAATACGGTTGATACTATTGATTCCTTGAAAAGGAAGGGTATGGATGTTTATATAGCTTCAGGTGACAGCATGACAAATCTTGGTCCACTGGCAGAGAGGATTGGTGTTCCTTTTGAAAGGGTTTTTGCAATAGCGAATGTGGATACCAAAGAGGAGATCATACATAGTCTTAAATCAGAATATGATTCAGTTATCATGGTCGGTGACGGACTGAACGATATACGCGCT
>SKZM01000188.1 GCA_007127385.1 Methanosalsum sp. | reverse complement strand
TCAGAGGACTTGATTTTGCAGCTATATTACCTGGAATAGTAAAAGCCAGAGATAAATTCCACAAAAAGATATTAATAAACTGTGTTATCAGCAATAAGAACCTCACGGATATAGAAGATCTGGTAAAACTGGTCCAGGACCTGAACCTGAAGATATCATTTGAACCTGTACATGAATTTAAGAGCATAGATAAAAAAACATGGGAAGAGTTCGGGATAGATAACAGGCAGGAATATGAAAGAATTGTTGATAGGCTCATCGACATGAAAAGGGAAGGATATCCAATAATCAATTCCATCACATACCTTAGCATGGTAAAAAATCTGGACCTGAATTACAGATGCCATGCGTCAGATATAATACTAAATGTTACCTCAGACGGGGAGATCGAGCACTGTCGTGTCAGAAAGAAAAGTATCGGAAATATCAGGGATGGTATAACAAATATCTGGGGCAGATCAGATAATACTCGCAAACATCTAACCTCCAGTTGTGAAGGATGCCTGTTCTTTGGATATGTAGAAAACAGTCTGCTCTATGAGTTCAGGCCTGAGGTCATAAAAAACTATGAGTGGATGTAAGGATCAATCATTATCATTACAGGCTTCAATTATCATCCGATCTCCGGAAGAGATTCCCAGCTTTTTTGCAGCATTGCCCTGATTTATCGCGATTTCAGCAAAACCATGACTCCCGATAAGGACAACCATATTCCCTTCATCCACAAGCCCATATGTACGACAGAAAGGGATCTTTGTGTTATATACAATAACTTCACCCCCAAAATCAGTTATCTGGGAGATCATACTATATGGTATATTTGAAATGATGTTTCCAAAATCATCTACAAAAATAACCTCTCCGGATACTGAACTATCCTGAATCACAGGCTGTTTGAAATCCAGGTCTACCCAATCATATATTCTCTCACCAGTCTCATCAGCAGATGCTCCCCGGGAAAGATAGGCAGATACCGGTGCAAATATATCCCTTCCATGAAAGGTAGCTGACACCTCAAGCATAAAATTCTCGTTTTTTATTTCATATACTCTGATATCTTCCCCTGCAATCCTTTTTGCTGCCGGTATCATCAGACCGTTATCCGGGCCAACAAAGAGAATCCCCTGTGCATCTATCACAATGGAACGCCTAGATGTACCCACCCCCGGATCAACCACACCTACATGAATGGAGTCCGGGGAAAAGTACGGCACTATTGAATAAATAGCAAAGGCTCCAGCACGGATATCAGCCTGGGGAATCGTATGTGTGACATCAACGATCCTTGCATCAGGATCGATCCTGAGAATAACTGCCTTCATAAATGCAGGATAGAAGGATCCAAAATCAGTTGTAAGTGATATTAGTGACATCAAATAGATATATCTGATTTAAAATATAAAATGATTATTTCAAAAAAAGAAAAAAGGAGAGTTATTTTGCAAGATTATAACTCTGGTTGACAATCTTAAGGGCACAGAAATCTCCGCACATCGTACATGATTCTTCGTCTGCAGGAGCACGGCTGTCTCTGATCTTACGTGCATATTCTGGATCAAGGGCATGTTCATACATATCCTCCCATTTAAGTCCTGCACGTGCTCTGGACATAGCAAGATCCTGATCACGTTTTCCAAGACGCACCATATCACCAACATGAGCTGCAATCTTGGAGGTCTGGACACCTGTGACTACATCTTCCACATTGGGCAGTGCAAGGTGTTCTGCCGGTGTCACGTAACAGAGGAAATCACATCCTACTGAACTGGATAGTGATGCTCCAATAGCAGTTACTATATGATCACGACCGGGTGCAATATCAGTTACCAGTGGACCAAGCATGTAAAACGGTTTATTATTGGTCATTGCTTTCATTAGCTTTACATTGGTCTCTATCATATCTATTGGTACATGGCCTGGTCCCTCAACAATTACCTGCAGTCCCTGATCATGGGCCTTATCTGCCAGTTCAGCATTGATCACAAGTTCCTGTATCTGGGCTCTGTCAGTTGCATCATGGACTGCTCCTGCACGCATTCCATTACCCATTGAAAGAACCACCTCATGCTCCTTGAGGAGCTCAACCAGATAATCAAACTGACTGTACAGGGGATTCTCCTTTTCATTATAGAGCATCCAGGTACTCATGAAGGCACCGCCACGGGAGCAGAGACCACCAAATCTACCATGTGCCTTGAGCCTGTCAAGTGTCACCTGATTGATACCTGTGTGTATTGCCATAAAATTGGTACCCAGCTTTGCCTGGTCCTCTGTAGCTTTGAAGAGATCATCTTCTGTCATATGGACAATTGAACCATGCTTTCTTGTAGCCTCAATGAATGCCTGGTAGAGGGGAACTGATCCAACTGAAAGAGAGATGCTGTCAACAACTTTTTTCCTGATATCAAGGAAATCTCCACCAGTACTTAGCTCCATGAGAGTATCTGCACCTTCTCTCTCAGCTGCCTTTGCCTTTTCAATTTCCATATCAACATCCGCAATATCAGAAGACGTTCCAATGGATGCATTTACCTTTGTTCTGAGTCCCTCTCCAATACCGCATAATTTTACATCCCTGTAAGGAGATGTTGGGATTACGATCCTTCCTGCTGCAATACCCCTTCTTACAAATTCAGGGTCAACGCCCTCAGAAGCTGCAACTGTTTTCATTTCTTCAGTGATTTTACCATTTTTTGCATCATTAACTATACTCATATCAAATACCTCTATGATCTTTATACGTGTGATCTCAATAACCAAAAAGTCAGAATATTATATAATTCTTTTTAAAAAATAGATTTGAGAATATATCAACTAAACTTGAGTATACCTTTTACTGATATCAAAAAAATATTATTTATCACTAAGAATTGTTTTTTGAGAAGAAATATGAGAACAGTTATTTTTTATTCTTCTCAATCCTTCTGATGGTGCGTATAGTATCCCTGTGAAGCGATACTATCAGATCACTCATAAAACCAAATATCAGGACCTGGAAACCGGACAGTATAAGAATAGCAGTGAGAATTGTCATGAGTTCACGTGTAACTCCTCTTAGCCATTCACTCACAACAAAGGCACCTGTAAGTATTCCAAATATCAGAAGCATGATGCCTATAATTCCAAAATAGAACATCGGATTGTGAACTTTTGCAAGCTGATATATTGTGGCACCTATCTTGAACCCATCACGCAAAGGATTCAGTTTGGTTGCAGCTGCTTCACTCCTTGCCAGGTATGTTATTGGAACCTCAGCAATCCTCATATCCTTTTTTACACTTTCAATTGTAATCTCTGACTCAATTTCAAATCCGGTCTTGTTGAGCTCAAATGATTTGATGGCCTCCCTGGTAAATCCCCGATACCCGGACAATATATCATTTAGCCATTCGCCATAGGCAAAACCAAAAAGACGGTTTATAAGATAATTACCTATTCTATTCAGTCGCGTGAATGCACCCTTCTCATAATTTGCAAATCTGTTGCCTATCACATGATCCGCACGATCCTCCAGAAGGGGAGCAAATATCCTATGTACATCAGATGCCAGATAGGTACCATCACCATCTGCCATGATGATATAATCATTCTCTAATATATCAAAGGCCTGCTGCAGTGCCTGGCCTTTACCCTTGCCTTCCTGAAGGACCACACTGGCACCTTCAGATATGGCAAGCTCCCTTGTACGGTCAGTACTATTGCCGTCAATTACAAGTATATCATCAAAGCCCTCTGACCTGAAATCCCTCACAAGCTGGGCAATGGTTGCTTCCTCATTCAATGTGGGAAGAAGTATACAGACATCAGGATTATCTTCTTTCAAGATACTCACATTTACTTTTTTACAGCAATCCCATGCTGTCAAGCTGCTGTCTTACCACTTCAACACCCATTTCACAGTCTTCAGGAGATTTGCCACCTGTGACAACCAGTTTTCCTGAACTGAATATCAGAACCACCACCTTTGGTTCATCGATCCTGTATACAAGCCCGGGGAACTGTTCAGGTTCATATTCAATATTCTCAAGACCAAGCCCTATTGCAATTGCATTGAGGTTAAGTATTGCATGAAGATCAGCAGAGGCAACAATGTTCTGCACTGTTATATCAGGATTCTCAACGGTTTCAACCCCTATGGAATTGAGCTTACGTGCCATATTCTTTATAACGGTGTGTACATCCTCCACATTTTTGGCGCCTGTACAGACTACCTTACCGGATGTGAACACCAGAAAAGCAGCCTTTGGATCAGAAACACGATATACAAGACCAGGAAACTTCTGTTTATTATATTCTGCACCTTCAAATTCCATCTCGATCTTTGTCAGGTCAAAACTTTCTGCAAGTTTAGTGGATGCAACCACATTTTCGATTTTGATATTATATTCAGTCATAATCAAAGTCCTCAGCATTTAAAGTGAATGATACATATGAACAACCCTTATATATACTATACTCTTTTTATATATATCCTTTAAATACTTTATCCAGAGAAAACAGTATTATTCTTTAAGCCCGTCTATAACTGCGTCATATTTTCTGCACACCCTTTCAATCAGGCTTCCCTCCTTCTCATGAGTGGGTACAAGAATCTGGGCATCATCTGACACATCCACTCCATTGCTGGACACTCCATAATCAGGCGCTATTACAACTCCGGCTGAAGAGATTCCTATATGCAGATCTGACACTATCCTGGAAATCATATCTGTAGCAGGCTTTACCTTCCTATCTATCACCATTGCCTTTGATACATATCTTTCCCTGAGCTCATTGATTTTCTCTATACTCTCCCGGGCCTGATCAGGGTCGTATATATCCTCAAGGGATTGAATTGAATCTATAAGGTCACTGAAAGTAACAGATCCAATCTCAATGATCTCACCGTCGTAATACCTGCTCACCTGTTCACTGTAGCCCCTGGACACTATCAGCCGATATACATCAGCCAGTGAATCAAGTTCATCCTCATCCGGACTGTATGCATTTATTACACGATAATCCGTTATTCCACATATTTGCATCAGTGATTCGTACATTGGAGTTACTGCAACAACCCTTCTCCCAAGCCATCTGTCAAGTCCCACACTTCCACTTTGTTTTCTGGAGAGCTCAATTATCTTTTTCCTGATAGACTCAGGGTCATTGGAATCAATTCCAAAATACTCTGCAAACAGCGTTGTTGTCTGAAGTATCTTTGTGCGGCCATGTGGGGCTGCTTTTACAAGACCTCTGTCTTTAAGTTCACGTATATGCTCATAGGCGGAATTACCCCTGATATCCACAAGCTCTGACTGGGCTATTGGTTGATGGTATGCTACCATGGATAGTGTTCTGAGTACAGGAGACTTTATTTCACCTGGTGCAAGACGGCTCACAACATCGGAGTATCTGGGTTTGACCTGCATTACATATCGCTTCTCACCGGTCTCCACAATTTCAAGCCCCGTTTCCCTGATATTGTATTCCTCCATGAGTGATCTAAGAGTATCTATAACATTCTTTTCAGGAATATTTACGATCTTGGCAAGAGACCTGATATTGACCCCATCTCCTGCAACGAACAGGGCTGCTTCGATTATTTCCTTATGGTTCATACGCCAGACCTCTCATTGCATTATTGCAGCATCATTGCGACTTATATAAAGTTCATCAAACATTTCTCTCTGATGCAGACGAATCTTCTTTTCTGTGGCAAGGAACAGAAGTGAGATATAAGTCATTATTCGATCAGATATATCTTCACCATAACCTGTTTCAAGCAGATGGCTAAAAGAAACATACTCATTTTCCTCAAACATACCCTCCAGAATTCCATAGAGAGATTCTGTAAGAACGGTTATATTTTCCTCATGTGCAATTCCAAGCACTTCATCGGTCGTAACCGCTTGGCTTTCACTGCCCTTTCTGTGTTTTATCCTGTCCCTTCGCCTGGTCTCAACCCTTTCTGCTTTCTGGAGTTCTGTGATCAGTTCCTCAAGGGTAACAGGGCGTTTTGAACTGCGCCGGACCGGAAGATTTGGAACAGGATATTCCTCGATATCATAAAACCCAAGCTCTTCATCCAGAAAGCCATCCTCTTCTTCATCTTCCTCCTCAACATCATCCACAAGAACATTTGATTTCATTCTAAGAAGTATTGAAGCATACAGAAGTGTTCTTCCAGAAATCCTCAGATCGGTAATCTTCATTTCTTCTATTCTGCGGAGGAACTTGTCAGTAACCTTAACGATATCAATATCCCAGGGATTGATCTCCTCATTCTTTGCAAGGTTTACCAGAATTTCAACCGGCTCCCCTGCAACATCACCGGATAGTTCCAGCTTTGATTCATCCACACCAAGCTTCTGCAGACTCTCTATAAAATCAGGATCCAGTTTAGGAATCAGATTGAGACTTCCATGTCCCAGACTATCTGATATATTCTCAATTTCCATTTCCCTGGTAGTATTCAACGCAATTTCACACCTGTAATACTTGTAATGTTATTATCCTGCATTGCAACTCCTATTGTTCTTGAAGCTGCCTCTATCATTGGCTTTCTGAGGGATACCACAATAAACTGGGCATAGGTTCCGGATTTCTTTATACGCTGGGCCACCTTTTCTGCATTCGAACCGTCCAGGAACATATCAATTTCATCAAATGCATAAAACGGTGCCGGCCTGTATTGCTGTATTGCAAAAACAAATGCAAGGGCAGTTAAGCTTTTTTCACCGCCTGACATAGCTTCAAGCCTTTGTAGGGTCTTATCCTTGGGCTGGGCCTTGAGAGTTAGTCCACCGCTGAAGGGATCTTCGTAGCTGTCCAGAACCAGTTCACCCCTGCCATCAGAGAGTTCATTGAATATAGTTTTGAAATGTTCATTGATGCCATTATAAGAGTCCATGAACGCCTCTTTCTTGAATTTTTCGTACTGGTTTATGCGAATAAGGATCTCTTCCCTCTCATTGAACAGAACATCCCGTCTCTGCTCCAGTTCAGCCAGTCTTGATTCCACATTATCATATTCCTCAATGGCACGCATGTTTACAGGTTCCATTTTTTCCATCGCTCTTTCTATAGATGCAATCCTGGTCCTGACAGCTTCATAACCGGGTACATCATCAGTCTCCTCCACACCCCTTCTCTCCAGTTCAGTTACCAGTTCACTGATCTGCTCTGTCAGGGCATCACGGGTGGATTCCAGAGCTGTCATTTCTCTTTGTGCATCTTCGAACCTGGACCTGGCAGCTTCGAACTCAGATTTGATATTGCGATATTCACTCTTTTTCTGTTCTCTTCTTTTACGGGCCTCTGCGAGATTTTCAGAGATCTGACTCTCCTTGTTCTGTTTTTCTGCCAGAAGAGATTCAAGTTCTTCGATCTTCCTACCAAGGGAAACTATGCGATCCCTGTACTCTGACTTCCTGTCTTCAAGGTCTTTGATCAGATTCCTGTTATCTTCAATTTTTTTCTGTGCATAATCATGGTCAAGACGCAGAGCATTGATCTGGGAATCTATATCCCGAACCCTATCTTCCAGCCTTTTGATCTCTTCATCAATACTTTCAGCCCTGTTGTTGAATTCAGGGATCTGTGAACTGGACAGTTTCATTTCCAGATTCTCTATCCGGTCTGTCAGTGATTTAATGTCCTCTTCAATTCCGTTCCTTTCAGAGACTACAGCATCCATCTGCTCCCGAAGCTCTTTCTGAACAGATTCGATCTCTTCAAGCTCCCGGTTTCGGGACTCTATCAGACCTGCCAGCCTTTCACCACGTCCTGCGATCTCCTCAAGCTGCATTTCCTTTCTTGATATCATTTTTTCCAGATCATCAATTTCCTTGCTGGTAGATGAGATATGAGCTTCCACAGAGTCCATCTTCTTTAAGGCGGTATTTCTTCTGGAATCGTATTCCGTGATCTGTTCTGCCAGTTTTACCAGTTTCTCCTTTTCAGCAGCAGCAAAGGACAGTCTTGAGCTCTGCCTGGATCCGCCTGTCATGGCTCCACTTTTTTCTATGGTCTCGCCATCAAGGGTAACCATCCGTAAACCACCCATCAGGCGTCTTGCGTTTTTCAGGGTATCAACAACCAGTGTATCCCTGAAAACATACCAGAAAGCTGCCTCAAACCTGGGATCAAAGTCTATCAGGTCAATGGCATATCCAACAACGCCTTCTCTGTCAGAGAGGTTCTTGTAGGGTCTTCTGGCTTCCATCCTGTTCAGAGGAAGAAACGTTGCCCTTCCACCTCTTCTGCTCTTTAGATAATCAATAGCACCTGCCCCATCCTCATCGGTTTCCACCACAACTGCCTGCATGCGTCCGCCAGCTGCAATTTCAAGAGCAGTAGCATATTTCTGATCCACCTTTCCAAGCTCTGCAATTGTTCCATAGATACCTGGAAGAACCTTCTTTTTACGCGCATCAAGAACTATATCCACAGCTTTTGAATAATTACCGGAATCTTCAGCGGCCCTGACGCGGGCTTCTACAAGTGCATATTCCTGCTGGTACTTGCGCAGGGTATCTTCCAGTTCAGTAACAACCTTTTTTATCTGGGACCTGTTGCTCTCCAGATCATCCATATCCTGTGTAAGTGTATTGATTTTTTCAGTGAGTTTTTCAATCTCATATTTTATTGAACGGGTGTCACTGTCTGAGGACTCAACCTTTGATTTTGCATCATCAACCTCATTCTCAATCTCCCTGACCTCTGCAGACCTGCGCCTGAGTGAATCCAGCAGGCGGTCCTCTTCCCTTAACAGTTCACTTTTTCTGTTCTTGAGATCTTCCAGTTCAGATTTGAGTGATGAGAGCTCATCCCTGGTACTTGCAAACTTTGAATCGATTTCTGCAATCTTGCTCATCACCAGCCTGTACTCGGTTCTGTGCTCCCCAATCTGATCATTCAGGCTTTCCTTTCTAAGCGTATTTTCCGATACCTGGGATTCCAGTTCATTGATCCTGTTCTTATCTTCATCAATCTCAACAAACACCTTTCTTCTGCGGGAATCGATATCCTCGATCTCACTTTCAGTCAGTTCAATACTGCCACTGCACCTTGAAATTTCTCCCCTAATCTCCTCAATGTCCTTTTTGATCTGTATCTGTTCATCCTCACCCATCCTTCTGATGGTTTCTGTCAGTTCCTCGAGTTCATTCTCTGCAGTTCCCAGTTTCTGTGAAGCCTGTTCCACCAGGCTGTGAAGTTCTTCCAGTGAACCCTTTCTACCATTGACCTCATCTTTTACTGCAGTGAGTTCTGATCTGGCATCCTTGAGCTTGGCAAGGAGAACAAAACCTTCATACTTCATCTTCTCCTGCCTTAGTGACCTGTATTTGAGTGCCTGGTCCCTTTCACCTCTTAATTTCTCAAGCTGTATACCCACCTCATCTATTATGATGTCAACCCTTTCAATCCTCTCCCTGACAATTTCCAACTCATTTAGAGCCCTTTCCTTCTTATTGTCAAATTCAGAAACCCCTGCTATCTCATCAATTATTTTACGGCGTTCTGTGGGAGTCATTGTTATTATACGGGTTACATCACCCTGCATAACTACATTATAGCCTTCCGGAGTAACCCTTGCTTTGGAGAGAACATTATGAACATCTGAAAGGCTTACAGGTTTTCCATTAAAATAAAAATAGCTGTAATATCCACTGTCCGTTTCCCTGATCTTACGGGTAATTGTTATCTGATCCGCATCAACCGGCATTTCACGATCCGTATTGTCAAAAAGTATTGAAACCTGAGCAAAATCCGGTCTTTTATTTTTATTTCCATCATTATAGATCAGATCTGTGAGCTTCTCCGCCCTCATGGTCCTTGAACTGGAAAGTCCCAGTGCAAACAGTATACCGTCTATTATATTGGATTTACCACTTC
>SKZM01000166.1 GCA_007127385.1 Methanosalsum sp. | reverse complement strand
TTCTGGTACACTACTGTACGGATATAGTCCTCCCCTTCTATCTGACTAAAACCAATGTATACTTTGTCTGCATAGTTATCTTCCCTGTGAGAATTTAATATCTGGAATTCTGAATCATCATCTTCTGCATAGTTTAATAATGAATCAAACTGGCTGGTGCTTTCCATATCCGTGTTTACAATATCAATTATAGATTCAACCTTCTCTCTTGGACCCAGAATTAGCGGGGATCCTATAACATTATATATGTTTTCTGCACGATGCAGCATAAAATATCCATTATATGTAACGGGTTCTCCATACTGAAAAGCCACAACCTCAGGTCTTATGACATCAAGCTGGAACCAGGAATCCTCTCCATCATAATATGCAGAATAGGTGCTCACTACCTGAGAACCATAAATGGAATCAAGTTCCTCTATATCCATCAGCATTTCAAGCGGAGTACCTTCAATAGATGATATGTCACGGTACTGTGCAGAGGTAACTCCCTCAGGAGTCATGCTCAGAGCATCAGCTATTGATCCAAAAGGCTGATTGATCTTGTTACCAGGTATTGAATCAAAAGGTATCGCGTCCTGTGTATTCTCATCGTTTTCTGCAGGAGGAGATACACCACTAAACAGGATTGCAAATAGTGCTCCAACCATTATGACAGCCAGAAATATGGCAATTAATTTATTATTATTCATTAAAATACCCCTTTCGTGATATTATTACTAATAAGAAAATACATTTTATATTAAGTCTTCGCCAAATTTTTTATCTGCCATATAATTCTATCAGGAGTTTCAAATTAGTTTAAGAGTTTTGGAATATCTGTTTCTTTATGAGTCCATAATTATCAAATCCACCATATATACTCACGAAAAGGCTCAGTGAGACAGTCAGCATAGTTGATACATATATTCCGATCATTATTGCCATTTGATATTTGATTGCAAGTATTGGAGATGCACCTCCAAGAAGAAGACCGGTCATCATTCCCGGAAGTGTCACGATCCCGATAGTTACCATACTTGCAAGTGTAGGCCTTAATGAAACTAAAAGACTGTTTCTTATATATGGCATCAAAGCTTCGTGCTTTTTTGCACCAAAGGATAGCCTGTTAATGTAACTGACTTCATTGTGTTTAATACTATTGAAAAAATCACTTACTCCCACAACATTTCCTCTGAGAGAATTGCCCAGAAACATGCCAGCAATCGGGATCAGGTATCTGGCATCAAACAGATGATCCAGACTGACAACAAAGTGATTGAAATATAGGAGAATAAGGATATTGCCACCTAAAAATGAGCATACCATAGGAAAGTACAATTCTTTCACTTTAAGATTGATGTTATCTATTGAAGTATAGGCTGCAACAAGTACCATTACAAGGACCCATGCCATATTGACATAGCTGTTGTTCAGATCAAAAAGAAAAGTTAGAAACAATCCTACCAGAAACAACTGGATAGCCATCCTTCCAACCGTGGTCATCGATTTTCGCATTATCCTTAATTTTGTCATGTAGCTGATAATTGCAGGGATCAAAAGAAGCAAACCACATAGTACAAGTGAATAATTGGAAATATCGTAGGTAGTCATTCAATCACCGATGTTTATAACTTCCATGTTGCTCATTTCCCATTGATTATCATGTGAAGCAACAATAAGAGTCCAATCTTTATTCCCCACAAAATAATTGATCACCTTTTCTTTCATATTCTGATCAAGAGATGAAGTGATCTCATCAAGCAGATAAATATCCCTGTCCAGGAGGAGAGCTATAATTATACAGATCCTCTGCTTTTCGCCACCTGACAGTTCATCGTAATTTTGCTGTAATATCTTATAATCAAGATCAAAATATTCCAGAAAATATTCTAGCTTTTTACGATCAAACTTATCTATATTCTTCCTGTAGGAGAATATCTCACCAAAAATATTTGCAACTGGTCCCTCCCATACATCCTGATACTGCGAGATATAACAAACCTGCTCCCTTACATCCCATATATTATAGCAGTCTAGACAATTTCCATTAAAGTATACCAATCCTTCAGAAGGAAAACTAAATCCCATTATCAATTTCAATAAAGTTGACTTTCCACTACCTGACCTACCCTTAAAGAGAATCTTATCTCCTTTTTTTATTTTCAGATTGAAATTATTAATTATTTTTTTATTTTCGTAATCAACATGAATATTCCTATACTCTACCAGCACGTAGTCCATCTTCCTTCAATAATATTTTGTATTAGCATTTATGATTTACAAAAAACAAATTATCGGACTATATTAAGAGATAGGGATAATCTAACATGTGTTACCATTAAAGATAAAATGCAGTTTACACTTATTAACAAATATAGCAACTCTTATGAAAATATTTTCAGCTCGTATCATATAGGGAGATAATGTAAAACATAAGAATTAATTTTTATATGTTTGCTGTGAGTTACTGCTCGTTGTGCGCGTGACAGATTGAATTTACCGATAAGTATATGTTTTATAAAGTTTATTGGAAGGAATAACAATTACATTT
>SKZM01000144.1 GCA_007127385.1 Methanosalsum sp. | reverse complement strand
TGAAGACGCCTATCAGGTCACAGGGGACAAACTTACAAGATACAGGATAATCATGGATTCAATGACCGAAGATGAAATGCTCAATCCACGCCTTATTGGAAGCTCACGTATTAAGAGAATATCGAGGGGATCAGGAAATAGCCCGGAAAATGTACGTGAACTTCTCAAGTATCACAAGATGATGCAGAATGCAATGAAGGGAATGAGGGGCGGTAAATTTAATATGCAGAAAATAATGAAAAAGATGGGAATGTAATACCCTCTTTTATTTTAATTTCAGTCATAATGTAGAATCATATTTTGTAACTTGCCACTTATTCTCACCTATACCTTTTTTCAGTAATTACTGCATACATCAAAAAAGTTGGTGAACAGTTCCTCTCCTTTTTCTGTATGGGATACTTCTGGATGCCACTGAATCCCATAAATCGGCCGGGACGGATGTTTCATTGCTTCGATCTCACATATATTGGACCTGGCAAGATGGATGAAATTAGCAGGCATTTCAGTAACCTCATCTGCATGTGAGGCCCAGACAGAAATAGAAGGGGACATACCCTTTAGAATATCATCTTCCTCAATGACCTCAATCTCAATTGCCGCATATCCGCCATGTTTGCCTAGACCGTAGTCTCCACCGAATTTCTTTGAGATCAATTGATGACCAAGACATATACCCAGAACCGGACGATCAATATATTCCAGGTACTCCATGCAAAGTCCTGTCCGCTCCATTGACGGGCCGCCGCTGAGTATCAGTCCATCAGGCTCTTCCTCAAGTATCTGATCTACGGGAGTGGTATTGGATATGATCTTTGTATCCATATCAAAATCCCGGACCGTTCTGTGGATCAGATGACAGAATTGTCCATAGTTGTTTATCACCAGTATTTTCAGTCTGTTCATTTATACAATCCCTGAAACAAAAATTGATTAGCTGCCGTTATCCATATAATATTTGCATATAAATATATTTCGTGTATCCTACAGCTATTTATAGAAGCGTCTATTCAGGTTCAGATATACTATGGAATGAATGTTATTCAGGAAACATCTAACATTTAAATCACATTATCTATATATAATCCAGAGGTAAAGATCGATTCTTTTGATGGGGAATATGTTAATGGAAATAAAATCAACATATATTGAAAATCTTGATGAGGTTCTGGGAGGAGGAGTGATCAGGCCGTCCACGACCCTGATTGCAGGTACAGCCGGTACAGGCAGAACAACACTGGGTCTGCAGAGTTTATGCATGGCTGCAAAGAGCGGTGAAAAGGTGCTCTATGTTGCAATTACACCAAAATCGAAACAGAACATAAAAGAAATGTTATCCAGGTTCAAATTTTTTGAAGATACGGTAAATGTGCATGTATTTGATACCAGTATGGCTGAAAGGGATCCCCTGACCATGCTTGTGGAGCTGGGTAATGTGGTTACTTCCATAGACCCGGACAGAGTAATGATCGATCCCATCACTCCTCTGGGACACAGTTTTCCGGATTCAGAACGGCGCAGGTTCATGTACTCCCTCAGTTCTGCCATTGGGGAATGGAACTGCATAGTCTGTCTTACAGGTACGTTACTTCTGGATGAAATACATACATCGGTTATCAATGACATTGTAGACAATATCCTGTATCTATCACAGACATCAACCCGGTTTAGAACAATGCGAAACCTTGAGATCCTTAAAATGAGCGGTCTGGGTTTTACTGAAGGAGAACATACTTTCGAGATCACGGATAATGGAGTAAAACTATACCCGATCTGTATCCCAGAGAAAATCTACCTCAAACCAGAAAAGGAGAGACTCAAATCCAGTATTGAAAAACTGGATACTATACTGGCAGGGGGTATTTTGAAGAGATCATCCATACTGGTTGCAGGCAGTGCAGGCACAGGAAAGACCATATTTGGGCTTCACTTTATCATGGACGGTGCAGTCAATGGCGAACCAGGCCTTATCATCAGTTTTCAAGAAACTCCTGAAGAACTGTACCAATACAGCAGAAGTTTTGGCTGGGACCTTGAAAAAATGGAGAAAGAAGATCAGGTAAGGATTCTCTTTACCCCCCCTTCTGATGTATACCCAAACAAGCACACCCTGCATATCAACAAAATTATAGAAGAGATCGGAGTCCAGCGGGTCTTTGTGGACGATATCTCAGGTTTTGATTATGCATTTGAGAAAAATATCGATAAGAAAGAGCATATATACAATCTTATCAGGAATTTTAAGAATAAAAAAATTACATCCTGTTTTACAAGTGAGATTGAAACTATAACAGGAAATCTGCAGGTATCCCATATTGCACTTTCAATGGTGATGGATGTCGTTATACTTCTAAGATACGTTGAAATTGAATCTGAAATGAAAAAGGCCCTTCTGATACTCAAGATACGTGGCAGTGGCCATGACAAGAGCCTCAGAGAATATTCTATTACCGACAGAGGGATGAAAATAGGAAAGCAGTTCCGCGAATATACAGGAATTCTGACTGGTTCTGCCACACCTGCGCATGGCAGGGCCTATGAGCCCTACACTTCAGGTTTTACCTCAGAAAAAGACAGGGTTATGAGAGAACTGATAAAAGAGAGAGAAACAACTGCTGAAAGGCTTTTAGAATCCACTGGTATTGATCCTGATGAGCTGGAAGTTATACTTTCACAGCTTGAGGGACTTGGATATGTGGTCCCAGTATCAAGAAAAGGAGAGCAATACTATAAGGTTGTCCTGACTGATATTGAAAAAGAGTGATAGAACTGCATTTCATAGCTGAGTGTTATGTAAAAATTGCTTTACCAATTAATCGCAACTGTTCTTAAAACAGATAGTTTTAAATAATTTATCGTGCTACTATGTCACATGGTAACACGATTTTGTGGGGCATAAATTATGACAGAAATAGGAAAAAAGATCAGAATAGAGCGAATAATGCACCGGGACAGCAGAAATATGTTCATCATCCCAATGGATCATGGCATATCTGACGGCCCTATAAATGGCCTGATAAATATAGCCGAGTCTATCAATAAGGTAGCTGATGGTGGGGCAGATGCCGTTCTGATGCAGAAAGGAATGATAACCCATGGTCATAGAGGATATGGACATGATGTAGGACTGATAGTCCACATGAGTGCATCCACATCACTTGGGCCTGATCCAAACAATAAAATTCAGGTCTGTACTGTAAAAGAAGCAGTCCAGATGGGAGCAGATGCAGTGTCAATCCACATCAATATCGGATCTGAGACCGAAGCTTATCAACTGCATAAACTGGGTGCTGTAGCCCAGCAATGTGATGAATGGGGAATGCCACTCCTGTCGATGATGTACCCCCGTGGAAAGAACATAGTAAATCCCCATGATCCTGAACTGGTGGCACACGTGGCAAGGGCAGGTGCAGAACTGGGATCCGATGTGATCAAAACACTCTACACCGGGGATCCGGATTCGTTCAGGCAGGTTGTAGAAGGGTGCCCTGTACCGATAGTTATTGCAGGCGGACCAAAGACCAATACTGACCAGGAATTTCTGGAAATGGTCAGGGGTGCCATTGATTCTGGGGCTAGGGGCGTTGCCATTGGAAGAAATGTATTCCAGCATCAAAATCCTACCCAGATGGCAAAGGCCATCAGCCAGATCGTTCACAGGAACAGTTCCGTTGAAGAGGCTCTGGAAATGTTCATATGATTCCAGAAACATCTATATTTGCTAAAAAATAGAGGTTCTGTGAGCATATGAACAATAAAGAAGTGTGGATAAAAGCTGATGGTGACAGATGGGAGACCCGTAAGTCCAGAATAACAACCGGACTTGAATCGGGTGTTGACTGTGTACTTGTCGATGCACGGGATGTGGATAAGGTCAGGGAGCTTGGAGATATCAGAATAGCTGCTTTTGGGAGTGATACAAAAGAGAATGCAGATATTGTGGTGATAGGAAAAAACAGTGAAGGCGACGGAACAAGACCCCTTCCAGCGGATTTCTCCGGTTCACTTGATATAAGTAATGCAGCCAGGCTCAGGGAAAAAGGAATAAAAGTTGCAGGATATGTGATAATTAGGGATAAGCAGTATGAAATGTTTGCAGCCGAGCTGGGAGAGGTATGCGACTATATCATAGTCATAGGAACTGACTGGAAGGTAATTCCCCTGGAGAACCTTATAGCAGGTCTGCATGAGAAGAACGTTTCAATAATATCAGGCGTCAAGGATTGGGAAGAAGCAAAACTTGCATTTGAAACCATGGAGCATGGTGCCGATGGAGTCTTGCTGGACACAGACAACCCTGATCAGATCAAAAATACAGTATCAATGGCAGAAAAGGTAAGTGCTGGCAGGTTAGAACTGAAACCAGCACTGATAAGAAGAGTGGAACCTGTCGGAATGGGAGACAGAGTATGCGTGGATACCTGCAATCTGATGAAACCTGGTGAAGGAATGCTTGTCGGATCCCAGTCAGAGGGACTGTTTTTGATTCAGTCTGAATCCGAAGAAAGCCCCTATGTAGCTTCAAGGCCATTCAGGGTAAATGCAGGTGCAGTACATGCCTATGTAAGAATTGGAGACAGAACACGATATCTTTCGGAGATTGAAGGCGGAGACAGGGTAACAATTGTGGATCATGAAGGAAATCTTAGAGAAGGTGTTGTTGGCAGGGTGAAGATAGAAAAACGTCCATTGATGCTTGTAGAAGCAGAGGTTGATGAAAAGGTTATAAAAACCATAATTCAGAATGCAGAGACAATCAAACTCGTGGGAAAGGATGGAAGGTCCATCTCAGTTGCCGAACTTAAGAAAGGGGATGAAGTGATGGTATACGTGGAAGATTCTGGCAGGCATTTTGGAATGAAGATCGAGGAATCAATAATTGAAAAATGACCAGGATGACAGATATGATATCCATAATAGGTCCTGATTCATCAAACTTTACCGCAATTGTTGCATCCGTTGCAGATAATACATATGAGGATTCGATCAAGGCAATGGATATGGGAGCTGATATTATAGAATTGCGCATTGATCTGATAGAAGATCCCATACCGGATGATCTCATTGAGCTGATCCACATGATCAAATTGGATACAGGACTACAATGTATTGCAACCAATCGGATACAGACTGATGGTGGTAAGTGGAATGGCAGTGAACAGAAAAGAATTGAACTGCTTGAGAATGTGGCACCATATGTAGATGCAATCGATATTGAACTTTCAACTGATAAAACAATCCTTTCCAGTGCAATTGAAATGACAAAGGATAACAATTGTACAGCAATCATATCATATCATAACTTCAGTTCAACTCCTGATACAGCCAGAATGGACGAGGTCATTGACAGTGCATTTTCCGTGGGTGCGGACATTGCCAAGATTGCAGTGACTCCGGGATCAAAAAAGGATGTTCTTGATCTTCTTCAGGTTACCCTTAACTCGCAGAAACCTGTCTGCACAATATCAATGGGCAAGATCGGAAAACATACGAGAGTAATTGCACCATTCTATGGTTCTGTTCTGACATACGGGTACGTGGACAGTCCCACTGCACCGGGTCAGATGCGCATTGATGAATTGAGATCCACAATGGAGATGATACTGTGATGAAGATATTTGCAGTCTTTGGAGATCCTGTTAAACACTCACTCTCACCCATGATGCACAATGCTGCAATGCTGGAACTTGGATTCAATGGTGTGTACCATGCGTTCCAGGTAAAATCTGGCGATCTTAGGGATGCGATCTATGGTGCAAAGGCCATGGGATTTGGAGGAATAAATCTTACTGTACCTCACAAAGAAAAAGCCCTGGAATTTATCAAACCTGATCCCCTTGCAGCAAAGATCGGTGCAGTCAACACAATTGATTTCAGGGACGGGATTACTGGCTACAATACAGATGGTATCGGAGCACTGCGTACACTCATGGATTCAGGCATTGAAGTCAGGGATGCCAGTGTACTGGTTGTAGGGGCAGGAGGAGCTGCAAGAGCCATCAGTTTCCAGCTGGCGTCTGAAGGTTCACATGTCACCATAGTAAACCGTACACCAGAGCGTGCATTCAAACTTGCAGAAGAGGTCAGTGGAGTAGGCAGTGCCAGAGGAACAGGACTGGATGATCTCAAGTCCCTTATCAAAGAAGCAGACATACTGATCAATTCAACAACTGTAGGGATGTATCCTGCAATTGATAATACGATCGCCACAGCAGATATGATGCATCCTGATCTTACCGTTTTTGATATTGTATACAACCCCCTTGAAACAAGACTGCTAAAAGAAGCAAAAAAAGCAGGTTCAAATGCTATTAATGGTGTCATGATGCTGGTGTACCAGGGAGCTGAGGCGTTTGAGATCTGGACAGATATCAGGCCACCTGTGAATGTAATGAAGCAAGCAGTTCTTGAGGGGCTGGGACGTTGAGTTGCAGGGAACTGGAAGTTCTCATCATCGGAGGTACCGGTGAAATGGGACAGTGGTTCGCCCCTTTTTTTAAAAGAAATGGATTTAATGTTACGGTCTGGGGCAAGAGCCAGAGAGTTGATATTGCAGAAAAGATGGGAGTCAGATTTGCAATGGATCTGGATAGTGCTGTTGCTGAAAGTGATATTGTGATTATTTCAGTGCCGATCAATATAACAGAAAAGATGATAGCTCAAACGGCACCAAAAATGAAAAGCGGCAGTCTTCTTATGGATTTTACATCTCTTAAAGTAAAGCCAATGGAAGCAATGCTCAGACATGCTCCGCCAGGTGTCGAAGTTATTGGATCACATCCCATGTTCGGACCATCAGTATCCAGTCTTCACGGACAGATAATAATATTAACACCACCCACTAAACGCTGCAGAAAATGGCACCCATTTATAAGATCGGTCTTTGAGGAAAATGGAGCCCATATTGAAATAGTTGATGCCGGGGAGCATGACGGGATGGTATCTGTTATCCAGGGACTGACCCATTTTGCATATATTGCAATTGGAACAACTTTCATGCAGATCGATTTTGATGTAGCCAGATCACGCAGGTTCATGAGCCCGGTCTATGAGATCATGGTAGATTTTGTTGGCAGGATACTTGATCAGAACCCTTATCTCTATGCAATGATACAGATGGAAAATCCAGAGGTACTGAGGGTACATGAGGCGTTCATAGAACAATGTCGCCATATATCGGATATTGTACGCCGGCATGACATGGAAGCCTTCACTCAAAATATGAAAGCTGCAGCTACCCATTTTGGAGATACCTCATCTGCACTGCGACGGTCTGATAAACTTATCAGTTCAAAAATATCTGAATTTGATAAAATCATTGACTCGCTTGGAAAAGAAAAAGGTTTCTTGCACCTCTACTCCAATATAACACATGTGGGTATTGTAAAAAAAGTAACACCAAGAGAAATTATACTTTTAAAGGGCAAAAAAGAGATCAAGCTGAAAATAGAAAACATCAGGCTTCTGACAGACAATGAACTCCTTGAGTGGAAAAAGGAGAATATTCAGCACTTAAGGAGAGATATTTCAGTACTGATACCTCCAGGTGCAGATCCAGCAACAATAAGTACTGTTATATCCGGTATTGAAGGAATTATTGCAATCAATATCATCGATACTTATACCGGTCTTAAGGATACGGATCTGTTAAGCGTTGCATACAGAATTACCATTCTGGGAGACCTTGAGCCCGGGAAAGTACAGAATAATATAAGGGATCTTCTGGAAGGCCTGGGGTGTAAACTGAGAAGCTGATCCCTCTGTTAACTTCTTTAGATCAGACTTATCAAATCTTCCATGGCTGATCTGGGATCTGCTGATTTCACAATGCCCGATGCCAGCAAAACACCCTTAGAACCAAGATCAAGAGCTGCCTTTAAGTCCTTGCCTTTAGATATTCCCGCACCACACAGTACATTTACCCCGGAATCTATGTTCATTACAGCTTCCACCGATCCCTTGACCACATCAGGATCAGCTTCAGATACCGGTATTCCACTACCTATCAGCTCAGGAGGCTCCACTGCCACATAATCAGGAGACAGGGTTGCTGCTGCTGCACTTGTAGGTATGTTGTTGGTACATACAATTGTCTTAAGTCCGACTGCCTTTGATGCTTGGATCGCAGCTTCAATGTCTGCAAGAGTGAGACGGTTTTCTGAATGGTTAATCAGTGTTCCTGATGCACCTGCTTCCTTGATAGCAGGAGCAAAAGCATGACCTGTAAAACTTCCTGCCCCAATACCATCTACATGCTGGGAATAGACCGGAATATCAACCATGGATGCCACCCGATATATATCGCATATCTGGGGTGCAACCGCTATATCCACACCAGAACCCTCTGCAACGTCTCTGCAGGCACGTGCAATCTCCACGGACCTTTCTCCTGTCCCTTCTAAATAAGTTTTAAAATTTACAACAATCAGTGGTGAACCCATTTGTAGACCCTCCTTGAAAATAAAGTATGGGACTATATGTAGCCCATACCTTAAAAGTCTGTCATTACCCTGAACTGATCTATTTCAGGTTTATTCAGACCCTCAATGAAATTTTCAGCAGCCTGTCGGACATCCTTGGCATTGGTAATTGCCCTTCCAACGACCAGAATATCAGCACCTGCCTTCAGTGCTGCAGGAATGGTGTGTGCCCTTATACCGCCTGCAACTGCAATCAGTATTTTCGGAGATAATTTCTTGATCTCTTCAATACTGCCCCAGGCATGTTCTGTATCTTCCACATCAATTGCTCTGTGAAGTTCGACAACATCAGGTAGTTCATCAAGCTGTTTGAGGACAGAGAGAGGGTCCGGATGATTGAGGGTATCCATTACTGCATATATACCGGTCTTATGAGCTTCATTGATAGCTTTGTTAAGTGTTGGAACCGGAGCCAGGGCAGAGACCACAATAGCGTCAGCTGTTGAATCTGCAACCATGCGGGCTTCCAGGTTACCTGTATCCAGAGTTTTAAGATCAGCAACAATAAATGAATCTGGTTTGACTTCCCGTATTCTGGATATAACATCAACACCATAGCGCTTGATCAGGGGAGTACCTGCTTCCAGTATCAGATGATCGCTCTTTGGAAGCTGTCTGATTACACCAAGAATTGCATCTATGTTAGGGTTATCCAGTGCAACCTGAAGGTATGGAGGATCCCATAGTCTGGAAACCTTGAATCCCATAACAGCATGTGCTGCCCTGTCCTTTTCATGCAGAACAGTATCAACATCCGGGAAAGCATCAAAAGCTCTCTTCAGTGCAAGTTTTGTTGCACCGTAGTTATATCTGTAAATACGATTATAATCTGATGCATCAGGGTGAATGAAAACGCTTGCCACAATTACAAGATCTTCAGCCTGGTCCTTTGGAATAACACCCTCTTCAACACTGTCTGCAACTGCCTTGGCGACCGCTGCCTGGGCAGGGCCAAATATCTGCGAGGCCTGTTCCATGTTCTTCACAGTAACCTTTGGAACAATAAGGGTTGTTGGTTTTGTAAGGAGATTTGGACGGATAACCGAAAGCAGAGGGGTATGTCCTGCAGATAGTTGCGTCATCCCGTTTGCAAATGCCTGACCCACAGGACCGGCTTTATCGCCAGCCATAAGGTCAATGTGCGCGAGTTCTGATCCCTCGCCAATTAAAGCTTCACCTATCAATAACATATTTATTCATCCTGATTTTATAACTCTATTTAATTTTATCCTGATTACTTAATAGCCAAATTTAATGGATTGGTTCCTAAGAATATAATCATCATATATTAGATTTTATATTGAACATATATTTTCAGAACAACCTGGGACAGATATTACACAGTACACATATATCACATTTTGGAGATACAGGTCTGCATATATTCTGTCCAAACTGTACGAACAGTTCATTGATATC
>SKZM01000153.1 GCA_007127385.1 Methanosalsum sp. | reverse complement strand
TGATATTCTTCATAGCTGCAGTGATCATTGCTATGGGTGTTGTGGCTGTGGTATCGGTCAATGTCCAGAATATCACAGGTGCCACCTCAGCAGGAAGCCAGACACTGGCAGACCAGCTGAGAACAGATATCACGATTGTGAGTGATCCTGAACGTATTCTGTATAAAACTGATGGTGATGAGCACATGTATACATTCTACGTGAAGAATACAGGTAAATCTTCACTGGTTGCTGAATATGTGACTGTGATACTCAATGGTGCCCTGGTCTATCCTGAATACCTGGAATTTGAGGTTACAGGCAGGGAGCCTGGTACAGGTACATGGATTCCGGGTGATGTACTGGCTGTGACAGTAATAAGGAATGAAGCACTGGAAACAGACCGTGATCACAGGATACGCATATCATCTGAGAACGGTAAATCGGATGTAATGAATTTTAAGATCAAAAACAGCTGAGGTAAGTAAGTTTGTCAAGGATATGTTCTTTTGAGATCCAGAGAGATGAGTTCAACAGGAAGCTTGGTGGAGGATTTCCACCGGGTTCAATGGTCGTGATCGAAGGCGGCAGTGGCGCCGGTAAGAGTACCATATCCCAGAGGCTGACCTACGGACTTTTGCAGAATAACAGTTCGGTTACATACATTTCCACCCAGCAGACCACCAAGGGCTTTATCAACCAGATGTATTCCATTGATTATACCATTGCCACACATCTGCTAAACGGCAGCCTGCTCTATATTCCTGTGATCCCACTGGTCAGGGCAGCCAAGTCCAGGATAGATTTTATTGAAAGGCTGATGAGTGCCCAGGAACTGTTCGAGAATGATGTTATTATCATTGATACCATATCTTCACTTATCAAGTATAGTGTGAATACTGAGAAAAGTCTTGACCTGATCTCATTTTTCAAGAAACTCAATGGTATTGGCAAGGTTATCATACTCACCATTGAACCAAGCCAGATGAGTGAGGATGTTACGTCCATGTTCAGGTCATCATGTGATATCTACTGTACTCTCAAGGTACGGCCCATGTCAAATGAGGTAAAGCGTACAGTTGTGGTAAACAAGTTCACAGGGGCAAAGGGGCCGGTAGGACAGATGATCGGATTTCGTATTGAGCCCAAGGTCGGGCTTGTGGTGGAAATTGCAGCTGTAGGATAAAAAAGGTGTTCTGAATGGATCCGGAATTTCAGAAAGCAATGCAAAGAAACCCTCATCTGAAAAAATATGTGGTCGAGTTTAACCGCAGTACAGGAAAATTGCCTGAATTTGTTGTCAGCATCCCCAAGGAAATAGACAAGGAGGATGTAAATCTGCTTCTGCCGGTGGGGGATCCTGTTTTTATTCATCTGTACGGTACTCCTGAGATGGGTGATGTGGAGTACAGGGCGATCGAACCCCAGCTTTCTGCAACGGAGCAGAAGAAATATGATACCATAATGAACCTGATCCTGGAAAAGTCAGCCAAGGAGCCTGTACCCAACTCAGAGGCTGACCTGAAGGAATTGATACTTAAACTGTTCAATGAATCGGTATCCATTGGTGATATTGAGGAATCCGGGGAGGAGAGATCCGGAATTCTTTCAAAGCTCTTCCCGAAGAATGAGATGGTATCAGTAAGCCAGATGGAATACAATCATCTACTCTACCATATAGAACGAAACATCATAGGATCCGGGGCAATTGAACCTGTGATCCGGGATCCCTACCTTGAGGATATCCACAGTATCGGTGTGGATGGTGTGTTCATTGTCCACAAGGTCCTGGATATGATGAAGACCAATCTCTCCTTCGGGGATGATACAAGACTTGATAACTGGCTTAGAAGCATGAGTGAACGTATAGGAAGGCCTGTCAGTGATTCAAAACCCATTGCCGATGGTGCACTTCCAGACGGTTCGCGTATCAATATTATCTACAGTCCTGATGTCAGCCGCCGGGGAAGCAGTTTTACCATGCGTAAGTTCAGTGAGGTTCCCATCAGTATCATCCAGCTGATCAACTGGGGATCCATCAGCTGTGAAATGGCTGCATATATGTGGATGTGCCTTGAGAATGGTATGAGTATCTTTTTCAGTGGCGAAACTGCAAGTGGAAAGACCACAATGCTGAATGCATGCCTGTGCTTTGTCAACCCCAAATCCAAGGTATACTCTGCAGAGGATACTGCAGAGGTTCAGCCGCCCCAGCCTGTCTGGCAGCAGCTGATCACCCGTGAGGACGGACCCCCGGATTCAAGGGTGGATACATTCACCCTCCTAAAAGCTGCACTGCGATCAAGACCCAATTATATCATTGTAGGTGAGATCAGGGGTGCTGAGGGATCTGTGGCATTCCAGGCAATGCAGTGTATTCGTGACGGATATATTGCAGTACCCGGCAGGGGTCCTGTTCATATCAGGCAGCTCTACGATAAATATTCCCATAATGCTGAGAGGGAGGATGCAAAGTATAAGGTTGATCTGACAGATCATGAGATCCCGGTCTATACCTCAGATGCCTACGGCAGGATTGTTGAATCCAGGATCACCAGTGTGCTGAGAATGGATGAGCAGCAGCTGATAAAGATCTATTTTGATACAGGCGAGATCATGGAAGTCACTCCCAATCACAGGTTCCTGCTGGAGGGGGGTGAGGAGGTAACTGCACAGGATCTTCTCCAGTGGCCTGACCTGCCGGATACGCTCCTGCCGCCGTCCATTTCCTGGCACCGGGAAGATGCCTGCGGATTTGATTTTCTGGATGGCTGGAATATCCTGAAAGACCATCTCTATGATAAAAATATTGAAGAGTACAGGAAAACAGGGGATTATAAAACCGATCGAAGGAAATTCAGTCATTATTTTTCTTCACGCAACAGGTCAATTCCCTTTGAGGTCTATCAGAAGGTTGTGGATAGTGCGGATTATCCGGATTCTGTGCAGGCTGTACGCAAAGGGGCCAGGGGAACGATCGCTATTCCATGTAAGCTGACAGATGATATTCTCAGATCACTTGCAGGATATATTCTCGGATACGATTCAGAGCATCATCCCCTTTTCAGGCATGTGATACAGATCACGCCTGATCATATAGGAGACAATTTCTGGAAAGCTGGCAGGGATCAGCTCAGAATTGTTTTTGAGGAGATGCTGAAACTGTCTGAACCTGAATCCGGGACCCTTCCTGGGGATATCTGGTATTGCATAGGAAGGCTTGCAGGAGATGACAGCCTCTATGTTGCCGGAAAGAAGAACGGATCTTCGGATTTCAGGTGGCAGATCAGAAACAAAAACGAGGATGAGGGTATAAGATATGCTCAGCATGCATCCGATGTGATCCCGAATGATGCTGATTCTGTTATAACCGAACAAAGAGATGGTATCTATACCACCAGGATATGTCGTGTTGACCGCTCTTTTGTTGACTGGCTGGTAAAGAATGGTTTCATTCTGGTAAACGAAGACTGCCATTATTCAGGTGCAGTCAGGAAACGTATCCCTATTGAAAACATATCCAATATAAATGCATACATTGCCGGCATTCTTGACAGTGACTGTACAGTTTTAAATGATGGAATATCATTGAATACTGGATTTATTACTGATAATGAATCCAATGATGAACGTCTGCTGTTTGATCAGCTGCGTCTGGTGAAGTGTTTTGAAAATGATCTGTTCCCTGAAGTAAACTGTGTGGAATTTCAATATCATGGTGATTACGCTGATCATGTGGACCGTTATACCAAATTCTGTAAGGATCTGGGTTTGAATGTGCTATCAACCTGCAGTGACAGGATCAGGGGTATAGTTACCAGGGTGGAGTTTTCTTCCAGCCGTAAACAGGGTGTGTGGAAGAGATGGGCGGAGTATGTTGTGCCCTATATGTATTGCAGGGATAAGATCCAGGCTGTGCTTGAGCTGGCAGGTACCGGAGCAGGATCAAAGAACGGACAGGGTTTCTCCTATGATATTTACAAATCCCGGGTACACAAGAACTACCTGCCGCATCTTTCAATGCTTGCAGGGATATGTGGCTATACCCTTATCAGCGAAAGCCATGAATGTTTCGATCACAGATATTTCAGGTTCAGTAAACAGAAATCCTCACGTATAATCCATGTGGATCACGGTCAGTCTGACCATACCTATGACATTTCAATGGAAGATGGCAGCTATTATATCGGTGGCAGGCAGACGATGGGATATGTCTATGATACAGGTCACCCTGTTGTTGCTACATTCCATGCATCGGCTGTAAAGAAGATGATCCAGCGTCTTACAGGTGATCCCATCAACGTACCTGTGACCTTTGTGGATAATCTCAATGTTGCAATGATACTCCAGGCAGTGTATCGTAAGGGTAAGTTCCTGCGCCGGTGCCTTTCAATTGAGGAGATTGAGGGGTACTATGAGGAGGCAGGTGGTGTGGTGACCAGGGCAGTATTCCAGTGGGATCCTGAGACCGATACCCATAAGTTCAGGGGTTTGAACAACAGTTTCATCCTGGAGGATAAGATCGCTACAATACTGGGTTATGAGGATAAGAGAAAGATCTATGATGACCTGTTTCTGCGTGCCAGAATACTTGAGGAAATGAAGGACAGGGGTATTGAGGAGTACCACGAGGTACATGACATTCTTGTAAAGTTCTACAAATACGGTGTTGACGGTCTTCCGTTTTTGGTATGAGGTGTCTTTGAATGAACTATAAGAAAGCGTTTCATGTAATTAATATGGATCCTGCATCCTATATGAGACGCTTTGCAGTACCTGTCATTATCTTCGGGTTCCTGTTTGCGTTCATATTCTACTTTTTGCTACCTGACCTGTTCAGTGGCCCTGCAAACATAATCCCTGCCCTGATACCTGCAGTGTGTATTCTGTTTGCGGTATACTATCCCCTCTCATCAGCCCAGGGCAGGGGCTCGCAGATCGATAACCAGATGCATTATTATGTTACCCAGATGGGCTCGATCGCAACTGCAGAGACCCCGAGGGTGGATATTGTGCGTATCCTTTCAGAGAATGAGGAATACGGGTATCTTGCAGATGAGACCAAGAAGATCTATGAACTGGTCACTGTATGGAATATGAGCCTTGCGGATGCGTGCCGTTTTGTTGCCAAGCGCACCCCGTCTGTTATTTTTGAGGATTTTCTTGACAGGCTTGCCCATGGTCTCAAGTCCGGTGAGGATATCAAGGAATTCCTGCTCTCAGAACAGAACGTGGTGATGAATGAATACGAGTCCATGTACAATGGTGCAATGTACTCTGTTGAGATCATCAAGGAGATGTTCGTATCCCTGGTGATGTCACTGATATTCCTTGCATCCTTTGCAGTTATCATGCCGGTGATCACCGGTATGGATGCTGTTGTCCTGATGCTGATCGTACTTGTGACCTTCATTGGTACTGATATTATGATGATCATGTTCACCCACAGCAAGGTCCCCAGGGATTTACTCTGGCAGAAACCCGGACGTCTGATCCCGGATTTCAGGCTGAAGCTGTACCGATCGATTCCCATATCACTGGCAGGGTGTATCCTGGTGACCATTATTGTGCTGATCCACGGGGATATCGAGCTGCCAATTGCAGTTGCCATGTGCCTGACACCCCTGGCCTATACGGGAAGGGTCTGCTCAAATATTGAGAAAAGTATTCGAAGGCGTGATGAGAATTATCCTGCATTCATACGGTCCCTGGGAAGTTCTGCAGGTGCCAGGGGTGGTCTTGTTGATGAGGCACTAAAGTCACTGCGTATCCATGATTTCGGGCCGCTTACAAAGGATGTGAACGGGCTGTTCAGAAGACTGACCACCCGGGTTGATAAGATCAGGTCATGGGAACTGTTTGCAGAGGGTACCGGCAGTAACCTGATCAAGAGGTTTAGTGTGATGTTTGTGGAAGCCACCCATCTTGGAGGCAAGCCTGAGATCATAGGTGATATGATAGCAGTCAATTTCCATAAGATACTCAACCTGAGAAAGAAACGGTTCCAGTCCGCAGGCAGCCTGGTGGGTGTATTCTATGGCCTGACTGCTGGTATTGGTTTTACCCTGTATATCTCACTGGGTGTTGTCAAGCTGATGCAGGATATGTTCCATACCATCGATATGCCTACAGGGATGTCCATGGGTATGGTGATCTATACTGATGTTGGAAGTATTGAGGTGCTTTCTGCACTGGTACTTGTGATAATGGTTGCACATTCCCTGTTCTCTGCCATGCTGCTCAAGGTGGTGGATGGCGGACATATGCTGAACTCACTCACCAATTTTGTTATCATGGTCTGGATTGCCGGGGTCAGTGCAGTGGTGACCCAGATTGGTATTGAATCTCTGCTAGGGATCTCCTGATATCAGAGTAAATCACTTATATATTCAGCTACAGCATCCCCGAATTCATCTGTGGTGCTGTTGCCCCCGATATCAGGTGTCCTGATATTGCGACACAGGGTCTGGTTGATGGCTTCCTCGATCAGTGATGCTTTTTTGAATTCTCTGCACCATTCCAGCATCATCTTTGCAGAGAGTATGGCTGCGATCGGGTTTGCATATCCCTCACCTGCAATATCCGGTGCACTTCCGTGGACCGGTTCAAAAAAGGCCTGACTCTTTCCTATATTAGCACTCGGCAGCAGCCCGAGGCTTCCAACAAGTGCACCTGACATGTCACTTAAGATATCCCCGAACATATTGGTTGTGACAACAACATCATATTTCCAGGGTGTTGCGATCAGGCTGTATGCCATTGAGTCAACGAGCCTGTCATCATATTTGATATTCTCCTCTTCTGCAACCTGCCTGCATGTGTCCAGGAACAGTTTATCTGATTTGAGGACATTGGCCTTGTGTACGATGGTCAGGTGCTTTCGCCGGGCTGTGGCAAGCTTGCAGGCATACTGTGCTATCCTTTCTGAACCCTTCCTGGTGACCACCCGGGTTGTACATGCCCTGTCCTCTCCGATCTCCTCGATCCCTGAGTACAGGCCTTCTGTATTTTCCCTGACAATCACAAAATCAAAGTTCTTGTGCCCGACTGCCCCTGAAATGGCTGCAATTGGCCGGATGGGCCTGACGTTTGCATAGAGGTCAAGTCCTTTTCTGATCTTGAGCACCACACTTTCATAATTCGGGTCATCCGGGGTTGTGATGGCACCAAAGAGTATGCAGTCGCATGACCTGAGGGTTTCGATATCATCATCTGAAATGGCTGTCCCGGTCCTCTCCCACCGTCCGTATCCAACTTCCAGCTCAACCTTCTCGAACCTGAACTCAAGTGCGTCCAGGGCTTTGAGTGCCTGGGGTATGACCTCTTTTCCGATACCGTCTCCTTCAATTACTGCAATCCTTTTCATTGTCCATCTCCATTGCAAGTTCGCGTACTTCCTCTGCGATCTCGTGCTCGGTTGCTCCCCAGTGCACCACCCTGCCCCTGTATCCGTTGATTACTGCAGGTCCGCATTTTTCCTTCCTGCAACACCTGGCAATGAACTCTGAGCCAGGTGTCACAAGGTCACAGCTGAAGGGGCAGAAACTGCGTCTTGTATATTCTTTACCAGGATACTTTGACCTGAATATGGAATCCGAGATCTCGCATCCGATCAGTGTAACCTTTTCCCGGGTAATGAGGTCAGAGTCCAGAAACTGTCCCTCAAGTCCTGAGCAGCAGCAGGGAAAGACTGTATCTTTTCCCTGGAACCGGTGCAGGTCTGTGATCTTCTCCTCAAACCTGATCTCAAGGTCTGAGAACAGGCCGCTTTTCTCAAGTCTGCGGATACAGTCTGCAAGCCAGGGCAGGGGTGGTTCTATGTCCAGTACCTGGATTGTTCTTATACATTCTGTATCCGGCCTGTGGATAAATGTTATATGTTCGTCAATTCCTGTAAAGATTACTGTACTGATATTGCCTTTGCACAGCCTGGTTGCAGTTTCTATCAGCAGTCTTCTGTTTTTTATATTGAGTTTTTCATCATACCAGATGATCTCATGGGTATCTGCGACCAGTTCCAGGGAATCCACGTGTGTGAGTACGGGTTTTTCAGATGAGCTGACCCTGTACAGTCTCCAGCCACTGTCGTGCTGACATATCAGGTACCTGCTCAGGAAATAGACACTATCGGTCCTGTCATCCCCTGTCCTCCATACTCCCACATGCTTGTATTCTTCAGGAAAGATCATTGTTGTGCCTTCTTTTTCCTGTGGGCTACAAGACCGCCGTCTTTGAGGATCTCCAGCAGGAAGTCCGGTAGTTTGGCTGATTCGTAGGTCTTCTGCGGTGTCCTGATCAGGCCCTTCTCAAGATCAACTTCAATGATATCCCCTTCATTGCACTCTATATCAGCCTCCACCACAGGCAGTCCCACGTTTATGGCGTTTCTGAAGAAGATCCTTCCAAATGATTTTGCTATCACACATGAGATCCCTGCGTATTTCAGGGCCAGGGGTGCCTGCTCCCTTGATGATCCGCAGCCAAAGTTATGGTCTGCCACGATCAGGTCGCCTTTACTGATCTTTTCTGTAAATTCCGGATCAATCCCTTCCATTGCATGATCTGCAAATACCTGCATGTCAGTGGTCCTGAGATATTTGCCTGGAATGATTACATCCGTATCAATATTTTTCCCGTATTTCCAGGCACGTCCTCTGATTATATCCATCAATTTCACCTGCTTTGAGTTATGTTTTTTAATATATGTATGTACCGATGATCATTCCGGTATGATCTATCGAGTATGTTCGATGATTTTTGCAGAAATTGTCGATTATAGTCGATGGTTTTATGTTGGTGCAGGTTCATATATAATGACCATGGACCAGAAGCTGATTGAGGTTCTTGAGAGACAGAATCCATGGTGGTTTGGAAAGGAGTATGACAGGGGCATTGCGCGCCTTAAATATTATCCCTATCTCTTAAAGTATGCTGATACTGAAGAGATACTGCTGATACTGGGTGCCAGGAGGACAGGCAAATCAACCCTGATGTATCAGATAATTGATTCCCTGCAGGTGCCCGGGGAATGTATACTGTACGTGAATCTGGATGAGCCTATTCTGCAGAGCATGGGTGATGATTCGTCACTGCTTCTGGATATCATTGAATATCATGTGGCTTCAGCAAAGCAGGATAGGTACTATATATTCATTGACGAGGTACAGAATTATGATTACTGGGATACGACCCTGAAAAGTCTCTACGATACTGATAAACGGCTAAAATTTATTCTGACAGGCTCCACTTCAGGACTTCTCAGGAGAAAAACCATTACAAGACTGTCTGGAAGATACCTGATAAATACAGTATATCCTCTGACATTCAGGGAATACCTGGACTTTAAGGGTCTGGAGAAGATCACCTCGGCTGAAAAAAAGCATGAGTTCAGGAATTATCTCAGGTTTGGTGCTTTTCCAAGGATTGCACTGGAAGATGATCTGCACATAAAGGAGGAGTTGCTGAAAAACTATTATGAAACAATATACCTCAAGGATATAATCTTTCCACACAGATTGCGGGATAACAGGGATCTTGCAGATCTGCTGTATTTCATAATATCCAATATAGGCAAACCGTTTTCCTATAATTCCATGTCAAAGGCTCTTGGCATATCTGCAGATACTGTGAAGGAATATCTGGGATATGCAGAGGAGTCCTACCTCATCCATACCCTCAGTAAGTTTGATTATTCTGTTAAGAAACAGATCCAGAACCCCAGGAAAGTATACTGCATTGATACAGGTCTTGTGAATTCTGTTTCTTTCAGCTTTTCAGAGAATTACGGCAGACTGCTTGAGAATATTGTGTTCATGGAGCTTATGAGAAGAGATCTGGATGTCTACTACCACAGGAATTCAGGTGAATGTGATTTTGTGACCGTGGAGAATAAACAGGTAACCGGTGCAATACAGGTCACCTCAGAGCTGAACGTTTCAAATGAG
>SKZM01000002.1 GCA_007127385.1 Methanosalsum sp. | reverse complement strand
TTGCTCCAATAAACTCAGAATGGTTAGAAAAAGCAGGTAACTTGTGGACAACACCTTTTGTGGACAAGCCATCAGAAAGGGTTATTGTAGATCCTATTCTCTTGTCCCATGCAGCTACCTTATTCAAAAAGACTCCTAAATATTTCTGGGAGAATCCGGATGAAGCAGCAAGAATGGTTTGTCAGGCATGTGAACTGTATGATATTACTCCAGTAGGTCACTATCTATGGGCTGATTACTGGGGTCTGGACTATGGTGCTGAAATAAAGATCCAGGAAACATCTCCACCTGCAATTACAAAATATCCAATAAAAACTCCTGAAGATATTGATAATTTTGAAGTCAAGAGTCCGGAGGAACTTAAGGAAGGTCCGACATTCAGGGAACATTTCAAGGCACTGGATACTGTTCTGGAAGAATATCCACAGATGTTTGCTCCAATTACTCAGCTGGCTGGGCCTATGGAAGTGGCAACAAACTGGGCCGGCATTGAAGATGTATTCATGTGGATGATAACAGAGCCAGAACTTATCGATAAACTTGTTTACAAAGCAGCTGATCATATGGTCAATGCATGTAAGGTTACAGCCGAAAAATACGGTGCAAATGTAATGATCACTGGTTCAGTTGTAGCCAGTGGAGATCTGCTTGAAAGAGAACAGATCAAAAGATTTAGTTATAAACCAGAATGCAAAGCAGTAAAAGATGTTATCAAAGCTGGTGCTGGCCCTGGTGTATATTATCACCTGTGTGGTAACCATACCAACAGTTTTGATATGTGGAAGAACGCACCAATGACACCATTTACTGTGGTACAGATTGGTAATGATGGAAAGAATGTATTCCCATCAGGTAAACTGGTAGAACACTTTGGAGACCGGTGTACCTGTTTTGGAGTTGTTGATACCAAACTGATCGACCGTGGAACACCAAGACAGGTCTATGACCAGACAGCAGAACAACTTCAGGCAGGCAAGGACAGTCCAAGAGGATTCATTATAGGAGGATCATGTGAATGTCCAACTTTTGCTCCACCTGCAAATGTACACGCAATGGTTAAGGCCGCAAAGGATTACGGAAAATATGAAAAGTTCTGAATGATTAGAGGCTTGAAATAGAATATTTGAATAATACAAATAGGTGTGCGTTATGGATATAAAAGTAAGTGAAGAAGTTGCCAGTCTACTAAAAGATAACGGTCTAAAAAAAGATGAAATGGTGAGCATAATCAAAGAGGCAGAATCAAGCGGAAATAAGCTCAAATCAAAGGATGGAAGTAAATGCCTTGCTAAAAATGAGTCCGATAATTTGACAATCTATGCACTTTACTCTTCTGCTAATGGAGGATTTGCACTGGACAGTGCCTATGCCCATAAAATGAAGATGGTAGGCTTAACCGGTGGCTCATTCGATCAGGATGAGGCAGATGAGACCGACTGGATCTGCAACAAATGCGGTGAAACTGCAGTTGAGACCAATGTTGACATGTCCTATCTGGATGTTACAAGGCCCGGACCAGCTATTGTATGTCCAAAGTGTAATCAGATGTATCTTGAAGAAGATATGATGAAAACAATTAAAACAGCTGAATCCATACTTGAAGAGAAAAGAGGTTGATCTGAACCAGAACATTAGAAATCTATGAGGGTGATAATGGAACAAATTGAATCCGCAGGCAGTATATGTCCTGAATGCTTCAGGCCGATAACAGCTATCAAGTATGTCGAAAACGGGAAAGTTTATATGAGAAAGGAATGTGGAGATCATGGCATCTTCACAAACCTTGTTTCTAAGGATGTGAACCATTACCGTCAAATGGAAGACTTTTTTGAAGTTGACCGTGCTAAACCTAAAAGCTATCTTACTGATACTGAAAAAGACTGTCCGCTGGATTGCGGTCTCTGTCCTTCCCATAAACAGGATACATGCCTGGCGGTTGTAGATGTGACCGATAGGTGTGATATGGGCTGTGCATATTGTTTTGCCAGCTCTTCCATGGATGATAGCAGTGATCCGGATATGGATACTATAAGAAGGATGTTCGAGACCGTCAAAAAATGTTCCAATGACCCTACCTGTGTCCAGATCTCTGGTGGAGAACCTACTCTCAGGGATGATCTGCCCGAAATAATCAAAATGGGCCATGAGATCGGACTCAGCCATATTGAGCTCAATACAAATGGAAGCAGGATTGCTTCTGATCAGGATTATTTTGATGAGATAGTTTCAGCCGGTATAGATGCAATATACCTTGGATTTGATGGTGTATCCGATGATGTGTATGTTCAAAGGACAGGAAAAAAGCTGTTCGATATAAAAGCTGAAGTTATCAATAAATGTGAAAAGGCCGGTATAGGAGTGGTTCTGGTTCCTCTGGTCGCAAAAGATTATAACCTCCATGAAGTTGGCAAAATACTAAAATTTGCAAGTAACAATGTACCAACTGTGCGGGGAGTTCATTTCCAGCCTGTATTTTTCTCAGGCCGCTCTCCTCCGGGCAAGGATGGCAGAGTAACTATTCTGGAGCTTTTAAGTAACATTGAAGAGCAGACC
>SKZM01000045.1 GCA_007127385.1 Methanosalsum sp. | reverse complement strand
TATATATGAGAATTCTATAATTTTTATATTCAGTTCGCAAGAATGCTACAGATCATGCAGTTAAAAATGTTTATTTACATGAACCTGTAATATGTAAGATAGATCAGGATCATATATCCCGACTTGCTCAGTTCAATAATAAGGTCAGTGACTCTTATGTTCAAAAAAATTTTATATTTACTGATATTTTTATTTGCAATTGGTGTTTTTTTGTCACCTGCTGTTGCATCTTCAGATGTGGAATGGACTTCCAGTATAGATTCTAAGAAACTTTACTGGGGAGATTCTGTAGAACATAAAGATTATACTGTAAGGGCACAGGACTTCAATAAAGACGGGTATGTTCACATTTCAATATATATAGATGGACAGTTGAAAACAGAGGCTCCTCTTCGTGTTGGTGATTCTATAGAACATGGAGATGAAATTCGTGTTTATGTAAAGGAAGTGAAGACCAATATAGATTCATGGTCCGGTGAAATGAAGGATCCATATGCAGATGTTCAGATCTTCAGGAGAGGACTCCCCGAATTTGAAGTAAATATCAAGACCGATAGGGATACATATGATCCTAAAATAACATCGCAGTCTTCAATTACTGCAACAATAGTTGTGAAAAATAAAGGAAATGCAAAGGCAGAAGATGTTAGACTTTTTATTGACAGTAATGGTCTTGAGTTGATTGAAGGTAATCTGGACCATTCATTTAAAGAAATACCCAAAGGTAAATCCAGTGACCCGGTAACAATAAAGATGAAAACCCCACATCTATGGGACAGTCAAACTTTCAATTTACATGCCAGGGCAACCGGTTTTGATATAAAGGGACAGGAGTATGTTAAGGATTCGAAAAAATCGGTAAAGGTTGAAAAAAAATGGGATCTTAAAGTCACTAAATTAGTTACTGGAGATATCTATATTGATGAGGTGGCACACGCTACAGTAATGCTCAGAAACAGTGGTCTGGTAGATATTAACTCTATTGAGGTATCTGATAGTATTCATGATAATTTCGTACTCGAAAAGGATGTTTCCTTAAATGAGACCCTATCTCTAAAACCAGGAGAGAGCATCACTCTATTCAAATATTCCATGACTCCGCAAAAACCAGGAAAATATAATCTTCCTCAGGTAAAAACAACTTTCACCTCCCCGGAGAACAAAGAATATCAGGTATCTTCAGGCAAGCCAGAAGTTAAGGTTAATGGTCCCTACATTGTTCTGAATAAAGAGGCTAATCCCTCCCAGTCTTTGATCTTGGAAGAGATCACGATAACTTTAAAAATTACTAATATAGGTAATGTTGATGCAAGTGTCAATGTATACGACCATATTCCTGAAAATAGCACCCTAATTTCAGGTGATACTAATTTCAGTGACGTTGTTAAAAAAGATTCCTCCACAAGCTTTAACTACAGGATAAAGATGGATCATACAGGTGAAATTGAACTGCCCTCTGCAGAGTCGTTTTATGTAGACATGGGTGGATACCGATCAGTTACAGAATCCAATAGACCTTTAATCAATATATACTCTGAAGATATACCCGATTCTGCGGCCAATGTACAGGAAGATGCAAATAACCGGAATAATAAAGAGTCATCCGACCAGGAAGAATCATCTTCATCTGAAGAGGAAAAAGTCCAGCCTGGGTTTGAGATATTGATCTCAGTTATCTCTCTGGCTGCAATATATGTCATGTTTTGCAAAAAGGGTAGAATATAATTGAAATCAATTAATACAGAATTTTTTTACTTGATGAAAGTGTTTGATTGTGTGATTACATCCAAATAAAATCATCAGATTTGTTTCTTTGGGTATAAATCATTATCATTACAGTCAATCGAATTCTGCACGCACCAAGATGAATACTGTGTTTGAGAAACCTTTTAAATGAACGTGGGACTATTTTTAACTGTGACATTGAATTTTAGATAAGGAAAACGATAGATATGAAAAGTAAATCCAAAAGGGAAAGGTCCTCTATTATTTTCACTCATGGAGATTCTGATGGAATATGTGCAGGTGCCATTGCAAAAAACGCATATGAAGAAAGTGATGTTTATTTTACCAGTCCTGTAAATCTTCTGGAAAAACTGAATAAGATGGCTGATGGATATGATAACATAGTTATATGCGATATTGCTGTTGATGAACGTACCCAGGTTGATCTTATGGATCGTCTCAATGATCTTTCCAGGTATATTAATGTGGTTTATATTGATCATCACCCCCTTCCGTATGATGACTGGGGTTCTGACTGGTTCTATCATGATACTGGATCATGTGCTTCAGAATTGACCTACAGGACCCTGAAGGAAATGCTTGGTCGGGACATACGAAGAATTGCAATATATGGTGCAATCGGTGATTTTTCTGACAATACAGCCACTATACGGCAATGGTCGAAGGACTGGGACAAGAGAAATCTATATTTTCAGGCCGGAACACTGATACAGGCAGTGACATTTGTAGGCAGGAACTACAATTTGAAGAGGGAGATATTGAATACTTTATCAACAGATGTAATACCTTCTGAAATACCTGAGCTTT
>SKZM01000088.1 GCA_007127385.1 Methanosalsum sp. | reverse complement strand
GTTCATTAGTCCCACCATTGCGGAAACACCTCTATAACTCACATTATAGCCACGCTTTTGAAGCTGCTCATAAACATCGTTGGTAGTAAATGATCCTCCTTCTAAAAATAGTTTTAGCACTTCTTTGCGTATTCCGGTATCATCCCGGCCAAGATATTTAATTAGTCTCGCCCGTACCCGGTCTTCTATTGTTTCCAGCACAAACACCTCTATAATTATTGTAATTATTATGCATTTTTTAATTTATAAACCTATGTAATTTATTATGAATTGAACAAAACCAGTCCTGAGATCGATAGACTTATATCTTTCTTATTTATAAATTTTAATATTTCAGATAGGTATTGTTTCAACTATCAGACCCCTGTCCCAGGGATATCTCTCAATTATTTTAATATCACTGCCTGCTTCCTTCAGGTGTTCTGATATATCATCAAGTACCCACCATGCAATATCTATACAATTATCTTTTACCTGATACATCTCTTCTGGAACTCTGATCTGCTTTAAGGCTATAATAAGCTCACTTATATTACGATGTGTGACTACTCCGTGTACAATAGTTCCGTCTTCGGTCACTTCATCAAATATCCTGGATGTGTTTCCTGCAATTCGGATCAGTCTTTTTCTAAGCTGTATTGCATCTTTATACTTTGATGAACAGAAGTGGATTCTGGAACATTTATGTGCAATATTTTTTGCTATTTCTTCAGATTCAGCTGCAGCATTTGAAATGTCATCTCTAAGCATGTAACCTGCATTGTACAGATTGCTTGCATTTGTATCTGAAAATTCAAGTTCATTAATGTTCAGGAATATTTCCATTTCATTAATTGTATCAACTATATCTGCTATTCCCATTATAGATGGAACTTCAATGCCTGCTGATATATTCATACTAGCTGCCTGCTCAATTGATCCAATGAATCCCGTTTCTTTGAGTGATTTCCATTTTTCTGGTGGTGGATGGAATCTTATCTCGTCGAGTCCTGCGCTGGCAAGTTTTTCAAGTGTTTTTTTGTCGGGTGCAAGGGATGTATAAAGGTGTATGTGATGACTGCTCCCCATATGTGACTTTAAAAGCTCTATATAATGTATAACTTTATCCTCTGCAATCAATGGTTCACCCCCTGTTATTCCCGTACCAAGAGCATCCATTATTTTTGCCTGGTGAATAATATCCTCATCTGAGATGACCCGTTCTTCATTAGCATACGTTATCTCTATCTGCCTCTCTTCTGATAAGGGACAATAGAAACAGCTATTGCAGCATTTTCCGGTTACAAAAAGGACCATTTTTGCACCTTCCCGGCATAACTTACAGCCCTTTGATAAATAATTATAAAATGATCCGGCTTCGCCTGTGATAATATTTTTCTGTTTGAGATTATTTTCAAGAGTCATTTTAATGTTCAGTTCATTCAATCTGCTGGTATATTTAGTTAATTACTCAGCTTTATTAATCTTTGATCACATATTAATATATACGAATAATAGTTTAACATTATAATTGTTTATACTTTCAGGACATATTTTTCATACCTTTACCGATTGTCAATGCAGATAACTGCAATAATGGGTATAAATGATCTGGCTCTACGGATCTTATATGAGATTTCCAAATATTATTCTGGAAAATATTGTGGATATTGAAAAGACTACCACTGAGACTGGAAGCATCCTGCTGAGATCGTACATAAGCTGATATTTATCCCCTCCGTATTCAATAGTACCGGAAAAGCGGGTTAGTATAGCTGCTATCATTATAAGATATAATCCAATTGTAAGGGTAAATAGGTCGGTTGGGATCGACTGATTTAGATTTGATGGGTCGATCTGCGCAGGTCCAGGTATCATGTTCTGCGGCAGACGTGCCATACTCTCAGCTACATTATGCAGTATTGCAGCTATTATTTCAGAAAGTGCAATTGTAACCCCACCTATAAGAGGTGCAAATACTGTGATTGTTGACCTCATAGTTGTGGTAATATCATAAAGAGACCTTTTTACGCTGCGTTCTACTTCCTGGAGTTGTTTTAAATGATCAGCCAGTTTAATGACTGCAGTACCTGCAGATATATGACTTTTCTGGACAATTTCAGCAAAAAGTTTCATCGTAGTATTAATTCGATCAGAATGAATGTCCTTGAATGCCCCGAAATCTTCATCAAACATTGCTGCTTTGATATCGGTTCTAAGGCTCATTATATTGCTGGATATTGTGTCAAAAGTACTGGCAATTGCAGAACCTTTCATAGTTTCTGAAATATGTGCAAATGATTCTTCTGCAGATCTACCTTCTGAAATTCTTCTACCCAGTATGAAAAGTGAGTCTGCAAACTCATGTTCCATTTTTTGGATATTATCTCTTATCTGTTTATAGGGACTATAAACTATATGTAAATAGAGGGAAAAGGAAAAGACCAATCCCCAAAGTACAGGAACGGTTGGTGGAATAATTCCTTCCATTGTGGATGTGGAAACTATACCACCCGGATTGCCCAGGCCTATCCATAGATATCCCGATAGTCCTGTAAATGCTCCTATTATACTTG
>SKZM01000101.1 GCA_007127385.1 Methanosalsum sp. | reverse complement strand
GTGGGTGTACTTTCATGTACTCCCTGAGAACAGTCGTTGCATAGCTACCCTTTGGAAGTGTAAATTCAAGGAGTGCCTTTGATCTGTCAGGATCCGTCTCGTCATCTTCAGTACTGAATACAGGACTCACATTGAGCAGTATCTCCCGCCTCATGCCTCTGGAAGATATACCGCTGACAGGGATCTCTGCAAAATTCTGCCTGGAAACTCCGGTCTGTTCGAATATTCTTTTCTCAATTTCACCAGGTTCATCTTCACTGAACTCAGTTTCGTACCCAATAAGTGGAGCGGTTACAAAAGCTCTCTTTCGCCTGATAAGATTATTTATGCCATCAATCGTTCTTTCACTTACCTTTTCAGTTCTGGATGTATCAGGAAGCCCCGCACTGTTCTTGAAGCATACAACATCTCCTTCAACGGCCTGGTTCAATGGAAATCCCCTTCGCATTCTTTCTGAAATAATTCGGTTGAATATATATGACTGATAGGCGTGCACAAACATTCTGCGAAGGTTTTCTGGCAGTATCAGGAAAGCACCTTCATAGTCACCCGGCTCATTAACCAGATGATGCATCATTGTTCTTTCATATCGAAGATGATCAGGATACAGTTTCAATCCTTCTATAAAATTTCTGGTATCGGCAACATAATTCCTTGCCTTTTTTGTATTCTCAGGTTCATCCGAAAATGTCATAGCAATATATTTAAGTGCAGCTTCCTCTGGATCCCCCTTAACTAGAGATTCACCCACCAGATGTGTAATGGGTCGCAGGGAGCCAAATCTCTGAATTCCGAAATAGTTAGGGACACCTTCATTGTTGTCGATTTCCGTTGTGGTACTACTGAGTATCTCTTTTAGTTCATCCCGGCAGTGATCAATATTGCGTATAGCTATTCTGAATTCATTTCCTGTAAGATCTCCCAGCCCTATGGATTTATTGGATCTTCCGATCACTCTCAGATCCACATCCCTGAGATGAACGTTTTCGATATCCGCTTCATTCAGGTCGAATATGCTTATTTTCTGTGTGGTTTCTGCTCTTTTATCCTTGGTACCTGCAAAGCCTATTCTTTTCTGGCTGATCCTGAGTCTGCGTGAGAGTTCCCTGACAACATGATGCGTATCCCAGTTATGTTTTGTCAGTTCAATTATCAGATATTTACCTTCGGTTCCTTCATTTCGATTTGTAATTTCCCTTACCTGAAAATCCTCAACAAGCTGTCTGAGAATACCTCCGGATCCCCTGGATGAAGTGGAGTATAATTCTATTCCTATCTGTCTTTCTATATCGTAAACCTGCATTTGAATCACAGTATTTCCCGGGTTAATTGGTCTGGATCATTCTTTAATTCAGTATCTGTATCAATGGTCGATATCAATGGCAGTGATGGTATCTGTTCCCATATATGTCCATCCGTCTTCTGCAGGTGCTGCGTCTGCCGGAAGGTCTCCTGCATATAGGCCCGCGGTTGCATCCAAAATCAGCCATGATCCATATGTATCGGTTGAATAATATACCGGTACGTCTCCATAATATTTCCGGACACCTTCTGTGATCCTGTTGACCTTTTCCGGATCATTTCCAATATATACTCCTGCGAAAGCATGTGTGTCGGTTACATACATGCGTCCTGTACCGCCAATCGATTCAACCATTGATATGATCAATATTGCATAGTCTTCGCAGTCACCTGCACCTATCTGGATAGTCTCTGAGGCAGGGGCCCAGTAATCCGTTCCTCTTGGATCACTTACATAGTTGATATCATTCCTGACATGATCGAAGATAGCACATACCTGGTATATATTGTACTCTCCCGGGTATTGTCTTGCAGCCCGGGTTGATGCTGCTCTTATATCCGGATGAAGTGGCTCTATGTTACTGTTTGTTCTTTTGAAGAGGTTTGGAGGGTTTGTGTGATATAAAGGCTCCTCTTTTTCTGGAATTGATTTGATCTCTACTGCAAACTCCTCAAAATAACGTATGTTATAATCATACCACTTACCGTCCCTATCCTGTGCAAGCATTGATATTCCAAGCTGAAGGGACATATTATCTGCAACAGCAGGTACTGGTATTGTGGCAATTCCCAGATATTCTTTCTGTCCGGATTCTATGGTCATTCCGGTCATTTTCATTGTTTGTATACCGGTGTCAGGTGTTCTCAATCCGTACTCATAAACAAATACAGGTGATGTACCTTTGTTCTCTATGAATACTTCCACAACTGCAGTGCCTGAGCTGTAAAAGGGCCTGTAGTAATAGCTGCTGGAAAGTTCAAAGCCCGGTGGTCTCTGGGAATTTACCTGTGGTGCATTCTCATAATTTAAAGGATCGTACTCCGGTATTGTCGGGATGGTAAATGAATCCGGATCAGGTTCATACCTTTCAGAGGATTGTGGAATAATGCCTGCACTCTCAATTAACTGCTAAATTTTTGGTACAGGTTCTGAAATACATCCTGAAAAAATTATTGATAATATAATTAGGATAATTGATACTATACAGGAACTTTTTTTCATTTGAGATATCCTCTTTTTTTAATGTGATCAGACAAGTTTT
>SKZM01000003.1 GCA_007127385.1 Methanosalsum sp. | reverse complement strand
TGAATAAGAACAGCTTATTCCATAAACAAAACAAATGATTTGCATATAATTGAAATTACCATAATCTCTAATATATGTCCTGTAAAAGCCCTTACATCAGAAGGGACAATTCACAGAGAAAGATGTGCAGAATATATGTTTAATGAACTTGGTGGACTACGTTGCGGTCTCTGCATAAAAATATATCCACTTGAAAATATCGAACCATGAAAAGAGCACTCTTATGAAAAAATCAATCTCTTAGCCTTAATGACAGAAGTTCAGGTTTAACTTTTATATGTTATCCATAGAGGTAGAATAGAGCATTGGCATCATATAACTAGCCAGGGTCCTATAAGGCTAACCAATGATCCGGGGATCAATACAGATCGAGAAATATCAGGTATAAAATCAAGATATATTGCAAGTTATATAGGCAATCACACTTTTGTATGATTCAGATGTTTGATTATCGATATCACGTCTATAATATCGGCAAGAACATGATCCGGTTGAAGCAACACTTCATAACTGCTGTTTTTATCCCCATATGCAGCATATGCGGTTAGCATCCCGATTTTCTGTGCAGGCTCAATGTCACGCCTGATACTGTCACCTACAAACATTACTTCCCGGGGTAAATAGTTAAATTCATCAAGTGCATAGCGAAAAACCTCCAGGTCAGGCTTTTTGGCGCCGGAGATATCACGGGTAATGAGCTTATCGATCAGATCACATATTCCAGCTTTCTTCAGTCTTTTGAGAGCATTTTTTTTATATGCATCAGTAACTATTGCAATTGAAATGTCCATCATTTTCAGGGACTCAAGCGTTTCAATGACATTTGGATATAGCCGAATGTTATCAATTGTTACCTTCCCATATATCTCACAGCATTTAATATATAGTGATTCTGAAAAAATTCCTTTATCCACCATATAGTCATGGATATTCCCATGGTGTTCAAAATGATATTTTCTCCTTAAAAAATAATTGAACATGTCTTCAGGATTACCGCATCCTATATAATCGGTCATATGTTCACAGGCAACTAACTTAGCTTCAACAAAATCAAAAAGTGTATTATCCATATCAAAATATACACCTCTTGGAACTCTATTCCTTGAGTTTAGTTCTTGCTGCATATATATCAAAACCTTTCCAGATAAATGATTACACTTTTTTGTAGGATTCATTAAAAGATATCATCTTAAAAGATAAAACAAACACACAATATATTATTATCGCTGAAATAAGAAATGCTGCAGACCCAGCTAATTCGTACAGCAGTCCACCGGCTATAAGGCCTGATATACTGGCAATGCTCATGATACCTGTAGATGTGCCCTGTACAGCCCCCTGATACCTGTTACCTGCCAGTTTGGATAGGATTGAAAGGACTGAAGGCCACATAAGTCCATTACCGGCTGCAAAGAAGATCAGTGCCACATAAGTAAGGATTATTTCTCCAGGGTAGAGCAGCAAAAAATTAATACCTAATATAAAGCTTCCTGCAACCGCCAGAATGCCTTCCGAATATTTTTTTGAGATCCTGCTAAGTATTGGCCCCTCCACAGTGGCCATCATGAGACTGAGCAGTGAAAAGTATATTCCAAGGTTTACCATATCCCATTGAAGAACCTCGATTGCATGTACCGGAAAAGATGTATAGTAGATATTAAACCCAAGAAATATCAGGAAGTAAATAAGGAACATATACGGGATATGGTCTAATTTCATCACATCAGAGAACATGATCCTGTTAACCTGTCTGCCTGAAGTACATTCCCTAATTTCCAGTCCCATTGCATTCCTGAAATCCTTTTTCTGGGGAATGTCATTTATCAGACATTTTCTGGATTCAGGAAGTAGCAGGGCTATAAGAAGTATCCCGACAAAAGATATTATCACAGCTGTCAGCACAGGTAGTATTTCCGCATAAACAGTAATACTCAGTATTCCCGCTATTGCAGGGCCGGCAATAAATCCAAGATTGGTAGAAACAGACATTTTACCAAAGCTTTCATTTCTCTTTGATTCAGGTGTGATATCAGCAAGATACGCATTGGCTACTGATACATTACCTCCGGTGATTCCATCCAGAGAACGAGCAACAAACAGCAGTATAAGAGGAACAGTGATAACAAAACTGCCAAAGTATTCTGAATCAACGTTAGATATAGCAACAACAGGTATGATGAGAGCTACAAGGAATATCATCCATGAGATAAAGGTTCCAATCTGGCTTATCAGTAATATTTTCCTTCGACCATATATATCGGACCATCTGCCCAGCAAAGGTGCTCCTATAAGTTGAAATGCTGGATACATGGCAGCTACCAGACCATAGATTATAGCATTTCCTCCAAAGGCCTCTACCAGAAATACCAGAAAGGGAAGAACCAGACTAAAGCCCAGGGTACCTATAAAATTTACAAACAGTATCGGATATAAAGACATTCTGAACTTATCTGATGACATTATTTCACAGATCAACTTTATACAAGTTCTATTTTTTATTTATGAGGAATCTCAGATTAGTCCAAAGAATTCTTCCAAAAATGATCATGTTTCCCGGTATTTTTCAG
>SKZM01000113.1 GCA_007127385.1 Methanosalsum sp. | reverse complement strand
TTATCGGCGTAAATAAGTTTGTATAGGTTGCAGGATTGGATCGGGGTGTGCGGCCTATTGGTGACTGGTCAATAGTTATGACCTTATCAATATTTTCAATACCTTTTATATTTCCATATTTTCCTGGTTTTTCTCTTGAACCATGCAATTTTTGAGCCAGTACCTTATTGAGTGTTTCACTTATAAGGGTACTTTTGCCGGAACCGGAAACACCTGTAATACATATCATTGTTGAAAGTGGTAAATTTACATCTATATTTTTTAGATTATTTTCTTCAGCCTTTTCCAGTGTCAGTGTTCCATTTGCAGTTCTTCTTATTTCAGGAACATTGATACTAACCTCTCCTTTTAGATATTTTCCTGTCAAGGAGCTTTCATCGTCAATAATCTGTTGAGGAGTACCTTCTGCAACAATATAACCCCCATGGATTCCGGCACCTGGTCCCATATCAACAACATGATCCGCATTTAAAATGGTCTCTTCGTCATGTTCGACAACAAGAACGGTATTTCCAATATCTCTTAGATTTTTGAGAGTATTTATCAGCCTTAAATTGTCTCTTTGATGCAGACCTATACTTGGTTCATCCAGAATGTAGAGAACCCCCATGAGGCTGGATCCTATCTGTGTTGCCAGACGTATTCTCTGGGCTTCTCCTCCAGACAGGGTTGCAGATGCTCTGTCAAGTGTGAGATAATCCAGTCCCACATCAATAAGAAATCCAAGTCTGGATTTAATTTCCTTTAATATCAGTCTTCCAATTGTAAATTCCCGGGATGTGAGTTTCAATTCCAGATGATCAAAAAAATGAAGGCAATCCTGCACAGATAATTTAGTGACATCTATTATATTTAGACTGTCAATGGTCACTGCAAGACTGGTAGGTTTTAGACGTGCACCATTGCAGGTATTGCATGGTTTAGTACTTATATACTTATTCAGTTTTTCTTTTGTGCTTTCAGATTCGGTTTTATCATAAATCTTTGAAAGATTTGCTATAACTCCTTTAAAGCGCCCTGTATGTTTCCATAATCCGCCTTTTCTCCCAACATGTAAAAAAGGGATTTTTTCTTTTGTTCCATACATAATTATATTCTGGACTTTTTTTCTGAGTTCGCGGTACGGAACATCCATGGAAAAATCGTAATGTTTTGCAAGTGATTCAAGTGATTGCATGTGATATCCATCTTTGGAACTCCAGGGCTCAATTGCACCATCCCTCAGGTTGAGTGAGTCATCAGGCACTATCAACTCAGGATCAAACTCCATAGATGTGCCCAGTCCATGGCATGTCTGGCAGGCACCCTGCGGACTGTTAAATGAAAATGCAGCAGGTTCAAGGTCCTCAAATCCGGTCCCACAGGCAGGACAGGCAAGCTTTTCGCTGAAAACGAGCTCTTTATCATCCAGCAGATGTACAATAACTGTCCCTCCACTTTTTTCAATAGCCGTTTCTACCGAATCTGATAGACGTTCATCAATGCCTTCTTTTATTACCAGCCTATCCACTACAATCTCGATATTGTGTTTCTGATAGCGGCCAAGTTCAACGTCTAAAGCCTCTTCAATCGGAATGACCTCTCCGTCAATCCGTATCCTTGAAAAACCTTCAGTTAAGATATCATTGATCAGTTTCTTATATTCTCCTTTTCTCTCGCGAACCAGTGGTGAGAGAATGTGGATCCTGGTGTTTTCCGGGATATTTTTTATGTTATCAACTATCTGATCAATACTCTGTGGTTCGATTATGTCACCACAATCCGGACAGTGGCGTATTCCTATCCTTGAATATAGAAGTCTTAAGTAATCATATATCTCTGTAACAGTCCCAACAGTGGATCTGGGATTCTTACTGGTGGTTTTCTGTTCTATTGAAATTGCAGGAGAGAGCCCTTCAATATATTCAACATCAGGCTTTTCCATTAGTCCGAGGAACTGACGGGCATAGGCAGATAATGATTCTACATATCTTCTCTGCCCTTCTGCATAGATAGTATCAAAAGCAAGTGATGATTTTCCGGATCCGCTCAATCCGGTTATAACGACCAGTTTATCTCGTGGAAGACTGAGATCGATATTTTTTAGATTGTGCTCCTTGGCACCTTTTATGATGATATTGTTTAAAGACATGATCTGTACCAGAATCATTTATCAGATAGGTAAAGTTTGCGGTGGATAATTATCGGAATGGCTATTAAAGCTCGATTTGAATATCGTAGACTTTTTCTGGATTTTCTTTATGGATCTTCCAGAAAATATCTTCTCCGTGTTTCTCTGCCAGCTTCAATGTTCGACGGGGAACTGTTTTTGGACCCAGTACAGCACCCGGCCTTTCCGGATCATCAATGTAATCAGTTTCCATCATGAACCTGTCTCCCTGGACTATTGCGGTCTCAATTGAATCTTTTGATGCAATAACACTTGGAAAAATGCCCTTATCACTGCATATCTCTATCAGAGGAGGTGAAAAATGTTTTACAACCCTGTGCAGGTTTGTTCCACATTTCCTAGCACGGGTAGCGATATCAGTTAACTGTTCTTCTCCTACACTTTCAGTATGCAACTGGACTGCAC
>SKZM01000034.1 GCA_007127385.1 Methanosalsum sp. | reverse complement strand
ATGTCCCCAGGTAACATAATGGTCACGTCCGGATGTATCTCCTATATGAACTGCAGGAGATATATAATAGACCTCACCTTCGGATAAAGCTATATCTTCCAGCTGATATCCGGTATCCAGTTTTCTTACAAGTTCCACGGTCCAGGTACCTTCACTCCATGTACCATCTGCTGTGATCTGTCCTCTGCTTTCAGTTGGAACAGTGATGATCCGCCGGGGAATTGTATCCCCTTCCTGCCACTCGTATTCAGGGTCAAAGGATACTGCAAATTCCTCTGTCAAGTAATAATAATCATCCATTCCCAGGTTTCTGTCCCTTACATCCTCCCAGTCCAATGCCACAAATCCAGTTACTTCAGGATCGAACATGTATGCAGGACGATCGTTTTCATCATCCCAGTTCGTATAGTATGGAGACTGACCTGTATCACTTTGACGGAATTCAAGTACATGCTGTGAATCAGAGTATCCAACCGGATTGCCTCTGTGAGCCCGCCAGTGAATCAGATCAAGGAAAACCCCATCCTCTCTTAACTGATCAAGTTCCTCCTGGGATACAATATTGTCCCAGCTTATAGGTTCGCCCCTGGTCTCGGGAATGTACTTGCGCACATCACTTACACCAAGCACACCACCCAGATACTCATGGGCCCCTACCTCTTCAGCAGATGGAGAATCCGGCATGAACCTTACATCATCATGGCAGGTTACAAAACATCCAAAAGTATCAAACTTATTTACCTGGTGCCCGCCAAGCAGCATGGTCATACGGTCCTCGCTGTATCCGTCAGTAACCCATTCACCATCTTCAAACCTGTAGTAGTCATGGTAAATACCGGGATACTGCATCTGTGCAGAATCGAATTCAAACAGAAAATGAATGTTTTCATCATTGTATGCAGCCTTTATGTTCAGGTCAATCGTTTCCCTATCCACCGGAACCTCGTCAGCAGCTGCACATATTGTAAAAACAGTCAGTATTGCTGCAAAAAGAAGTAAAGCGCAGGCTGCACGGTGCATTCGGAAGATCTTATAAGAACCATTATATCCTGTCATTTATCTCACCCCATTTAACTAATATATACCCAAATGTTACCAAGAACAATCCTGATAAGAAGGATTCTTTTTGATAATAATTAAACATTTTATTTCATCAGCATTTAAGTTTTCTACAGGGGCAACTGCTCAGATCAAACTAATTTACAGAAAACAATCTCAGGCTCAGTCTGTCAGACAGGATCAACACACATCATTTCTTTTTCTGGCCTTTCATCATCTCCATCATTTCCGGCATGTTCATACTCTGCATTTTCCGGCAGAAAGGCATCATCTCATTCATCATACCCTGTGGATCCTTTTCAAAAATCTCACACATTGAAGGCATTATTGATTTAAAGAATTCCACCTTTTCCTCATCAGACAGTGCTTCAAACTTTTCTTTCAGCTCTTTCATAAATATCACCTCCATATTCCCATTTCAATTTACAATTTTCCGGATATAAACGCCTTATGGTAGGCCATGGACAGGATTGAATGAATGAACTGTATGCATTCCTCCTCCGTATCAACCATTCTCACACTTACCTTGCCATTCTTGAAGAAATTGGCTTCCCTGTACCCCATTTTAACCATGAATACACCGAGGTTTTCATTGTATCTCCCATCGATATATCTGGATAGAAATTCCAGATCAGGTTCCTCATCCAAATGTGCTATGACCCTCAGTTTCCAGGGGTCTGCTATGCAGGGAAGGACCTTTTCAATTGACCTGACTTTCATTGGATACACCGGTAAATGTTCAATAACAGATTGGAATAAGCACAGCACCTATTTCCATTGCTATTTCAAATATAATTGAAACTATTTATATTAAATACTTTGCATGCATTAATTCAAATATATTTGAAACATCGTTGATTGGCTGTCCCTGGAATATGTATTTCAGTTGATATATATCGGAGTAAGCGCACTCCAGGAATATCTGGCACTGCATGTCATACTATGTCTGATACCTGCATTTTTCCTTGCAGGAGGTATTGCAGCCCTGTTCTCTAAGGAATCTGTGCTCAAATTCTTTGGCAGAGATACTCCAAAGTATATCTCATATTCCGTTGCTGCAGTTTCAGGAACTCTTCTGGCAGTTTGCAGCTGTACCGTACTTCCGTTGTTTTCAGGAATAATTGTAGAGGTATTGCCAGCTGAATATGTTGTAAAATATGTGGGAGAAAACAATTTAATGTCAAACCTTACAGCAGGAATTGCTACAGGAATGACATATTTTTCCACACTGACCGAGGTACCCATTGTCGATTCGTTGATGCATCTTGGAATGGGGAAAGGACCTGCTCTGACAACGTTGCTGGATGGCCCTGCAATAAGTCTTCCAAACGTGATAGTTATAGCTAGAATAATAGGACTAAAGAAAGGACTGACGTATGTTTTCTTTGTCACGATTATTTCAGCAGTAGCCGGGTTGATGTTTGTGAGTCTTGTTTAATCTTACAGATAAATAATAAAATATGGTGATCAGAATGAAAATAGAAATCCTTGGAACTGGTTGCGCAAAATGTAAAAAGACACTCGAT
>SKZM01000239.1 GCA_007127385.1 Methanosalsum sp. | reverse complement strand
TATGCATTCCACTAGGTTTTTATCATTAAAATGTTTTTCTTTTTACTTCAGATAGTTTTAGTCTTTTAACATTAAGGACTAACAAATAATTAAATGAACATAGTTAATAAATAATGGTTTATTCTAATTAGCAGCAGGTATTATCATGTGGAACGAACTATTCAATAAATTCAGGAAACATCCGGCTCAGGAGAAGGTACTGAAACTGCTGTTTAAACGCGGGTTCCAGGTAAATGAGCATGGAAAGGTAATTTCAGGTGGAATCGAAATCCCTCATACACAGATTGCAAAGGAAGCTGGTGTGGATCGCCGTGTTGTGGATGCAACGACTGAAACAATATTATCTGATGAAATGTTGAAGACTATTTTTAAAAATATTCAATCAATTTCATTTTTGCGTGATGTGGCTCCAACTCTTGGACTCGGGGTGATTGTGATCACTCCTGACAATGCATCAAGCAGGGGAATTCTGGCGGATGTTGCAGGTGTGATTTCCGGCTATGATATCAGCATCCGTCAGGCGGTATCAGATGATCCGTATCTGACAGAAGAACCGAAATTAACCCTTATAACTGACAAAAAAATACCAGGGGATGTAGTGGATAAAGTGCTTGCTCTTACGAATGTGAAGGGTGTTAGCATATACTGATCTGAGAATTTTTAATTATCCATTTTCCCGGAAGATTCATTCTTAATACTCTCTTCAACTGATTTTCGGTCACTGATATCGTAAATATTCAATACGATACCTATAATCTCATTTTTCTCGTTTTTAATTGTGGAGCCTACAATGTCGACAGGTATTTTATCATCTTCTCTGGAAATCAGAACTGTATCTTCTGCAAGTCCATAAAATATATCTTCTTTTACTGCTTTTGATACCGGGTCTTCAATTTTCTGATCATTATTATCTTTTAGCCTGAGGACTTCAAGTATGTGCTTTCCAGTTGCTTCCATTCGCTTCCAGCCAGTAAGTGCTTCGGCAAAAGGATTTATATGTTTGATATACCCTTCAATATCAGTAGCAATAACTGCATCTCCTACGCTATCCAGTGTAGTTGTTAGCCATTTTTCACTTTCGTCCTGCCTTGATTTTTCTCTTGTATGTCTATAAAGGGTCATCTCAATATTTGATCTCAATTCTTTTTCATCAAAGGGTTTTAGGAGGTAACCAAAGGGCTGTGTAACTCTTGCTCTTTCCAGTGTTTTGTCATCCGAATAGGCGGTTAGATAGATTACAGGAATATCAATTTTTTCACGGATCGTTTCAGCAGCTTCGATACCGTCCATATTTCCCTTTAGTGCGATATCCATAAGGATAACGTCAGGTAATGTATCCTCTGCCTTTTCAATAGCTTCTTTTCCTGTGATCGCAACCCCAGTTACTGAGTACCCCAGATCTTCCAACCGGGCTTTAATGTCGTGAGCAACGATTATTTCATCTTCAACAACCAGGACTTTTACTTTATTCATTCCCTATACACTCCATCATATGCTACATTGCTAAAGTTTATGCTGAATTATGTTCACCAATTCTGTGAATTACCTTTGAGCTGATATTTCTTGCTGTCATATTAACCGGATCGTGTCAAAGTTCCTGCATTTAGACTATTATTATCCATAATCATACCGTGTTTATTAATTATAAATGTATATTACTTGTAATAGCCATCAATTCAATTAATATTCTTTATAGTGAAATGTAACTATAAAGACATTGATATATCCTTTGAAAAGCATTCCATAGGAAAAAGTTATATCGATATCAAAACCATTTAACTTACTGAATTTTGATCAACTTCTGGTCCCACTGTAATTCATATTTTGATACATAGCATTTGCATATATCAAAAAAATATGGAGGTAGACCTGGATTAACTTTCCAAAATAAATCTTGTATTAATAAATGTTATAGTATCATCTCATTACGTCTTATATATACTTTCTCAAAATAATGTTCTTTACAATTGATCGTGTGACATTTTGCGGATCATATTTCCTTAAATCGGATTACATATTTTGTTCCTTCTGTCCGATCAAGTTCAATTGTACCGCTTATCTGTTCTACCAGCATATTTACAAGTTTTAGACCAAGAGATTTCGTGTTTTTAAAATCAATATATTCAGGTAGGCCCACACCATTGTCATGAACTTCAAGCTGATATTCATCTATATAGTTGTTAAATACAATGCTGATCAGACCATTTCCGTCAGGGAAGGCATATTTTAATGAATTGGAAGCAAGCTCGTTTAGTATGAGTCCCAGGGGAACCGTTGTATCAACATTGAGATAGGCATTATCTGCATTGATACTAATATCAATATTCTTATTCAGTGAATATAAACTCAGGAGATAGTTTGTCAGATTTTGTATGTAGTCTGCAATATCAATTGTTGCCAGATCTTTTGATTCATACAGTTCTTCATGAGCAAGGGCCATTGATCTCACACTGCTCTGACTGTCTCTGAAGGCGGCCTGTATCTGCTTATCATTGAAATTACGGGACTGGAGATTTAATAGACTGGCAATCACCTGAAGGTTGTTCTTGACTCTGTGATGTACTTCTTTTAGTAAGATCTCTTTTTTGCGAGCTT
>SKZM01000043.1 GCA_007127385.1 Methanosalsum sp. | reverse complement strand
TTATCCATCAGCTTTCTGATGTAAACTGCTGTTTTGATCTCAAGTCCCATCTGTTCCTTCCATCGGTTCTCATATTCGGTCAACTGAGATGAACCATTAATTGAATCCACAGCAGTCTCACCTGCAATTTTTCCACCTATCATTGATGTAGGAATACCTCCCCCATTTGTTGCAATCAACTGACCGGCTGCATCCCCTGCCAGCAAAATGTTATCTTTTGCTGTTTTTCCCACAGATCCACCAACAGGTACAAGTCCAGCAACCACGGAAACTATTGTTCCTCTACTGAGCTTTTTTCCAGCTAGTGGATGATTGTACATGAAATGATTGAGGTAATCTCTAAAGCTCATCCCCTTTTTACACATCGGCCTGCGAATACCAATACCTATGTTCGCACTATTTCTTTCCTGTGGAATTATCCATGCATAGCCACCTGGAACATAATCCTTTCCAAAATACATTTCAACAGCTTCCCTATCAACATCAACTCCCGTGAGTTCATATTCAAGAGCTGTAGCCATTTCCATTGGATCGTGATCTCTGGTCATATTCTTAATTCTTCCAACAGTTGTATTTGGGCCATCTGCCCCAATAATCACATCAGAGTTTATTGAAAACTTACCAAAGACACCATCGGCTTCAACACAACTTCCCTTTATGTCAGTGACATTTGTTCCAACAAGAACCTTTGCACCTGCCTTTGCTGCTTCTTCAACAAGGAACTTATCAAATCTCCTTCTGTCAATTACCGATGCATCAACTTCAAATCCTTTAGAATTTCCATCGGGTGCAATGAACCTCTGGTAATCTGTGGTTTTACGTACGCATTCAGATGGATATTTTTTAAGAGTATAGGGGATTTCTGCATTTGGAACAAGCTCCTGGAGTACATCATAACAGGGAAGGAATCCACCACATTGCAATGGGACTCCAATATCCTTCTTTCTGTCGACAAGAAGTACAGAAGCACCTTTTTTTGCAGCATATGTAGCGGCAGTTGCTCCTGCCGGTCCAGCGCCGACAACTATAATGTCGTATGAATCTTCGATTATCATTTTTAGTCTCCCTTTATCATAATTATACTAAATAGTTATGATATCCTGCAAATCTTCTGGTTCTGAAGAACTCAAATAGCAATCAACAAATTAGTTATTATACAATAAACAACAATATTTGAATGGGTAATATACTGGGTTAATTTTATAAGGTTATATTGTGGCTTTGTTAAAGGAACTTGTGGAACTATATGTGGAAATGGAAAATACGTCTTCCCATAAAAAGATTGTAGGATCACTTGCATCCTTCTTTAGGTCGCTAGATCCAGATGATGTAAGAACGGCTGCCTATCTTGTTCTGGGTACTGTAGGGCCTGAGTATGAAGATACTGAGCTAGGGATCAGAGAAAAATTAGCAGTAAGATCCATAGCAGATGCATTTGGTATATCCCGGCAGAAGGTGGAAAAAACATATTCAGATACTGGTGATCTGGGGGATACAGTTTTTGAGTTCAGCAGCAATGAAAAAAGTGATCTTACCATTAAAGATATAATGGACTACCTTACAGAGATTAAATACACTTCCGGAGAGGGGAGTCAGCAGAAAAAGGTCGAATTGCTTGCTGATATTCTTGTCCAGGGGTCTGCTATGGAAGCAAAATACATTATGAGAATCACTCTTGGGGAACTGAGGCTTGGTTTTGGTGAGCAGTTTGTTCTCAGGGCACTTGCAATAAGCTTTACCGGCGATGTTAAAAATACAGTACACTTAGAGGACGCATACAATGTATGTACTGATATAGGACAGCTGGCAGAATCTGTCTCAGAACATGGACTGGGATCAATAAAGCGATTTTCTGTAAAGATTGGCAGACCTGTCAGATCCATGCTTGCCAAACGAGTTGATAAATTTGAAAATCTGAATGATAAATTTTCTGAACAGATGGCAGCTGAAGAAAAATACGATGGAGAAAGAATTCAGGTTCATGTTATAAATGAGAAAATACAGATTTTTTCACGCAGACTTGATAATATAACAGAGCAATTTCCAGATGTCGTGGCTGCCGTTAAAAAACAGATGAAGGCAGAAAAGGCTGTACTGGATGGTGAAGTGATAGCATTCAGGAATGAGAATACAGGCTCCTTTCAGGAACTGATGCAGAGGCGCAGAAAGTATGGTGTTGAAGAATATGTAGATAAGGTTCCTGTTGTTGCTTACATGTTTGATCTTATCTATTTGAATGGCAGATCATACCTGAAAGTTCCTTATCCAGAGAGAAGGAAAGCACTTGAAGAATATCTGGAAGAAAATGAAAAAATCAGGTTGGTTGAAAGAACTGTAAGTGCAGATTTTAATGAAATAAGAAGCTTCTTTGATAGATGTATTGATAAGGGACTTGAAGGCATCATAATCAAATCAGTTGCAGATAACTCCTTCTACCAGCCAGGAAAGCGTGGATGGTTATGGGTAAAATGGAAAAAGGAATATGCAGAGGATGTTAGAGATACATTTGATCTAATCATTGTTGGTTTTTATTCCGGAAAAGGTAAGAGAAAAGGTAAGTTTGGATCTCTTTTATGTGCTGTTTTGAATAAAGAAAAAAACC
>SKZM01000011.1 GCA_007127385.1 Methanosalsum sp. | reverse complement strand
TGGGTCATTTATGATTCGAGTTCTTTTTCCCATTGATAAACCTCATATAACAAACTATCAGTAATATATTGTTTAAACTTAATAAAGCTATTGTGATTTACATATTCTATTATAGGGCAGAAAACTGGTTACTTAGTTAAGATGCCTAAATTAGATATAATTTATCTCCAGGCCGGAATTAGCAGAACTGCTTGTCCAATTGAAGATCGGATATGATCTTTTGAGATATCTGGTCTTTTCGAATAATGCATGTGAAACAATGGGTAGTGCTATGGTTGCATCAACAAAGACCTGAACCTTCTTTGCACTGGTTGAGATCTTGCCCCATGAGATTGCTTCGTCGAATGTACATCCTGATAATCCACCCCAGTGTGGAACATCTGTTGTATACTGAATTGCATAATCATGCCCACAGCCTTCTGTTCCCATAATCGATGACACGATTTCAGTCTGCTGGATGAAATTTTTCGGTACACCACCTCCTATATATATAACTCCTGTCTTCTCTGATTTTTCTACAATTTGTGTAATTTCATCTACATCCTTAATCTGATCTATGATTTTTAAGCTGCAATTTTTCCTTCTTGCAATTGCAAGACCTATACCAATTGAACTATCGCACAATGCTGGAATAAAAATTGGGATATTGTTCCTATAGGCACTGACGATAATCGAATCCTCATGTCCTCCAAGCTGTTCTATTTCTTTGCCAAGCAGATAGATAAATTCTCTAGAAGAATATGGCCTGTCATCAAGTTTTTGGACAAAATTCGCAATCAGATGATCTGTATCTCTAAATTCTTTTTCAATAGCAAATACATCATATATTCGATCTACACCGTTTTCGAAAAGTACTCTGTCATCTGCCTGATGGGAACCAACATAATGTTTCATTCCAAGCGCCTCGTGGCAATCATGGAATATATTTGCTCCTGTGCTGACAAGACAATCAATAAGTCTGTTTTCAATTAAGTGGAGTATTATTTTTCGCATTCCTGCAGGTACCATTGCTCCTGTAAGTCCCATAAATACTGTTAGGTTCTTTTCATTCAGCATATTATTCCATGCATGAACTGACTCCGCCAGTTTTCTTCCCTGAAAGCCAGTGTATGTCATAGCATCGATTAGTTCGCTAATAGAACGGTCTTTTATATCAACAGGTTTGGTAGGGGTTTGTGTGAATGTATTTTGATGCATTTAATTTTCATATCCTGATTATGTTAGAGTGTTTTTTTGTCATTTTGGAGTCACAGGAATTTATTTTTAGTATTTCCCGTAAGGGCAGTATTGTTTTTAAAATTATCTACATTAATTTTATGTGATTATGGAGTCTGCTGGGAGAATCATTTTTCACTTAATAGGTTGCTTACCAAATGATTTAATAAACTTCAAATTGAAATATAGTACAATTAATTAAAAATAGAATTCGATACTATACATCTATTCTGGAATTGTTTCCAGATAGTTATAGCGTTGATACAAAATGGGGGATTTAATGGATCACATTGAAGGAGTTTTAGACGGACAAAAAATAGCTTATTTTTCAATGGAAATAGGTTTGAATAACGAAATTCCGACCTATAATGGGGGCCTGGGCGTGCTGGCTGGAGATACGATCAGGTCAAGTACGGATTTGAATGTTCCATTGGTTGGAGTAACCTTGATCAGCAAGAAAGGATACTTTCGACAGAAGCTTGATGAAGCAGGTTGGCAGACCGAACATCCTGAGGCGTGGGACCCCAATAAATATATGAAGATGCTTTCCACTTATGTGAGTGTCAACATTGAAGGCAGGGAAGTAAAAATAGGAGCCTGGCTGTATGAGAATAAAAGTCCCACAGGCTTGAAGGTCCCTGTTTTACTTCTTGATACAGATCTTGAGGTAAATGATCCACAGGATAGAGAAATCACTCATTATCTCTATGGAGGGGACTCAGTATACAGGTTGAAGCAGGAAATCGTTCTTGGTATGGGTGGAGTTAGAATGCTTGATGCTCTCGGTTTCAATATAAGGAAATACCATATGAATGAAGGACATTCCAGCCTTCTTACTATTGAATTACTGAGTCGGGATGGAATGAACTCTAAAAAGGTGAAACAATTATGTGTGTTTACCACTCATACTCCAGTTGAAGCAGGCCATGACAAATTTAGTTTTGATATTGTTGACCAGTTAATCACAGATGAGAAAATTCAAAGTCTATTGCGCAAGTATGGAGACCGGGACTGGAAACTTAACATGACCCTGCTTGGCCTGAACTTATCCAATTATATAAATGGGGTTGCTAAAAGACACAGGGATATTTCCGCAGAGATGTTCCCCGGATATAAAATAGAAGCAATAACAAACGGAGTTCATTCTTATACCTGGACATGTCAATGTTTCAGGGAACTGTATGACAGATATATTCCTGGATGGGCAAATGAGCCCGAACTTCTTGTAAGGGTTCATGGAATCATTGACAGTGAGATATGGAATACTCACATAAAGGCAAAAAAAGAACTTATAGATTATGTTAACAAGCTTAAAAATACAGATCTGGATTATGATTCTCTCACGCTTGGATTTGCCAGAAGATCAACAGGCTATAAGCGACCCAAT
>SKZM01000207.1 GCA_007127385.1 Methanosalsum sp. | reverse complement strand
GCAATAAAATACCCAATGGCCGGATTTGCAATTCTTGGAGCAGGATCCGGTATTGGAATGATTGGGCTTCCAGTAGCAGTATCACACATGAAAATTGAAAGGGGACTGGCAATGGGCTTATTTAATACCTGCACATACGGAGGACTTGCCTTGATGCCTATCTTTGCAGGTGTATTCGTAGATATTTTAAGTTTTGAGATGATATTTGCATTAAATGGAACATTACTTATTATTGCTACATTATATTCCAATAGGACACTAAAAAGAAAAAGTTATAATTAGTTTTTTTAGACAATTCAACTGCCTGCAGATCCAGATAGTTTTGGATACATCCACTTATGAATGTTCTTCTATTAAGTAAAAAGGCAAATTGAAGGAACAATTAAGAGATGCAATATCATTTTTTAAATGCTTCTACAAAAGCTTCAGCTGGTTTTTTTGTAGGAGTTCCGCTGAATACTCCACTATACTGAGCAAATGGAAGTTCAACTGATATTCCTTTATCGCTTATCTTATACTCCCTTATCTCTTTATCATGGTCACTTCCGCGCATCTTTATAATAGAAACTGCCTTTTTCATTTCAGATTCTATTTCTACATATCTCAAGGATATTATTGTATCCACTACAAAAGAGGTCCCATGCTTTGTGGCTTCCGTACTCCCAATAATCTTAGATACTTCGCTTGTCAGGATGCTTGTGGTGTTATGTTCTTTAAGCATATCCACAATCGTATAGAATGTGTCCCGTATCTCTACAGAAGTTTGATTTCGTTCAATGTTGGCAATACCATCGATAACGATCCTTTTTGCTCCAGTCTGTTCAATGGTCTCTTTTAACCTGTAGATCATTTCATCTGCACTTAGGTCAACGGGAACGATGTGTAAAATTGTGATCAATCCATTTTTCATCATACCCTTCAGGTTAATACCATAAGAATGTGAATTTTCAATAACTTCATCCGCCCTTTCTTCAAAAGAAAGAAGTATTCCATTTTCTCCCTTCTTTGCACCTTCCGCCAGGAAATGTAATCCCATCAATGACTTTCCAGTTCCTGCACTACCTATTACAAGAGTTGCCCTCCTTTGTAATAATCCTCCTCCAAGCATAGTATCCAGTCCGGGAACTCCAGTTGAAACTCTTTCACGTTCTGACTTTATATCTGGAATCTCAGATATTCGGACTTCAGGTTTTAGATGTGGATATATGGTTATGCCACTGTCGTCTATTTTCATAGTATGTTTTCCAGATAAGAACGAAGTACCACGCATTTTCCTGATTTCAATATTTCTTGAACCATTCTCATATTTAAGACATATCATGCTGTCAGCGACTGAAAATTCAGGAAGCGTGTCTCTTTCATTACAGCTATATTCTCCTACAAGAAAAGTGGTCGTATTCCATGACGAAAGTTTAACTGCCAGTTCAAACATAAAATTCCTGAAATCGGTCTGGGACGACACCAGGTCATGAATTGCCTTAAAGCTGTCAATTACTAAAAAATCGGGGGAGTGCTCTTCAATAAGTTTGGTGACCGAATCCAGGGCGCCCTTACTCCCGTTCTTGCGAATGATCTCACCAAGGTCTGCATATATGACATATTCTCCCAGAAAATCTGGATTGAAGTAATCAAATTCTCTTTGAAATCGCACAACCTTTACAGATGGTTCAGAAACAGTTGTCAGGTAGATGGATTTCTTTCCCTGAGAAGCATTGCTGAATATCATCTGTTGAACCAGGATAGTCTTACCAGTTCCTGGTTTTCCTGCTATAATATTAATACTGTATTCCGGAATCCCTCCATTCAGGATCATATCCAGGTTAGGGATTTTGGTTTGTACTCGTTCCATTTTTTAGATTCACCACAGTAACACTGGGACAACGTAATTAATACGTAAATATAAAATAAATTTTCCCTTAAATTAGGCCCATATAACTAATTAAGTTTATTATAATATAACTATGAACCTTGACCACTTATAGGTTTCCATTTGGTCATAAATAATGCTGTAGCTCTGTAGAAATCCTTATGTGAATAATTATTGTAAATGAGTTATACCTTTTTATGTTATGTTTATGTATTAAAATCTTACATTTTACTTTGTCTCACAGGGATAAGAGGATTTGAATTCATGCTCTCTCGTATGAGAATATGAATTTGTTCAGAGTCATACCCTTTATCCAGGACATAGTACTCTGAATGACGAAGTATCCGATCACTAAAAATTTTTCAACATCAATTGCTATACTTGTTTTTAGATATGATCTCCTTTTTTTTCCAGTCCTCATTGAATAATAGTAACTGCAATGTCCACCCGTAAATCCACTTGAATCAATAGTATTTAGATATAGTGATGATATTCTACTCATGAATTTTTGTAACGTTGTAAAATGTGGTACCTGTTTTATTCCAAGTTTATTCTGTACTTTATCCATTAATTCAATGAACTCTAAGAAGTCTATAGTCCTCATTTAAATACTCCTTTAATAAAACCAGTGCCATTAAATGGTGCTGAGTATATTTTCTCTTAGAATACTTACTGCTATACAATGGAAGATGAGATCTTCCTGAGACAGCAATGGCTGTATCAATAAAGTTTAAGTATTT
>SKZM01000017.1 GCA_007127385.1 Methanosalsum sp. | reverse complement strand
AGTCCCATCAGATACAGTCCAGCTGCGTTGATGAACACCAGATAGGTCAGAACAATTAGAAGTAATTCCATGACCATTTATTATACATGTACCTATTTGAATGTTATAGAAAAATGGACACGTTGTTACCATTAACTTTTTATAGGATTCGATCTCACCAATTATTATCACCTCCCCCTTTCCCACTTTTTTTAAGATCCTGGACCATATAGCTTAAAGTGTGCCCGAGCATTACGATTATTGATAATTAATTAATTCATCCGACACTCTATGAAATGCGGCACGCTCAGCTACAGGGTAGTCTGTGTTTTTTAGTTATGCTATTGAAAAATGTTTATTAGAAGCTTTCAAATTGACTCACTGACTTAATAATTATGCTAAAGCCAGAGTGGCAGAACCAGGAGGCAAATTCATGTCATTTAGGCCAGATTCAGATATTGTCCTTGAAACTTTCTGATTTCGCTTTGAAACAGTTATTTCCAGCTCAATTATTATTACATCTTTTTTAATCTGCAAATGCACTTTCAACTTCACCGGGGAGCGCAGATCACTCTTACTTATTCCAAATTTCTTAGACGCATCCAATATTTCAATGCCTGCAAACTCGTTTTTTTCATTTACATCAAGTATTATATCATCCAGTATAAGTGAAGATTTATAACTCCTGTTTTTTGGGAAAGCATAGAAGCTATCATTCACAAAATCATAATCATACTGATCTTTTTCATGTAAAGTTTCCTCTTTAATCATTATTTTTTTCTCCTTGAGGATTCTTGAGGAAAACACGTAATTAATGATATCTTTAGTGGGCTTCTGCTTTTAATACTACATACTATGATGCATCTCATAATATATTAGAAATTTGTTATTCCCTTGATCCACGATTCCCACTGGTTCCTGGGTCTTAATTATTGAATGTAGGTGGTTGATATCACTAAAATGAGGTATATTGCTCCTACTTTCAGCTCTCACTTTAAAATGATTTGAATACTCTAAATTCGATACTTTAATCGATTTTAATAGTTCAATCAATTCTTTAATATTCAATCATCTACCCTCACTAACTCACATGATACCAAGAGGTTTTGGTATAAAATATATGCAAGCGGCTAAAGGATCTAAAAAAACAGAAAAAGAGATGAAGAGGTCTGAGATCTCTTCATTTCACAAGCAGGGTACCCTTACCTTTCACGTTCACATCGCCTGTGAACTTGCGGTAGGTCTGACCCTCAAATTCCTCGGTTCCGTCTTCACGATATATCGGCAGCATCTCTTCAAGATTGCCCTTGATCACTATCATGCCCTTCTTCATCTCGCCGGCAGCCATGGTGGTATTGCCGCCGATGACAATTGTTCCGCCATTGTTGGAAAGGCCCGGCAGAAGACCTGCATTGCCTGTGACAACGATCTCGCCACCGCACATATGCTCTCCAAGATAGTCCAGGACATCACCGTTGACCACTATTCTGCCGCCGCTCATACCATTTGACTCTCCGCGGTATCCACTGCCAACATAATACTTTGCATTGCCATTGACCGTGATCTCACCACCCTTCATCTCACATCCGACCCAGTTGTCGGCATGTCCATTGATGGTGATCTTACCGCCTGTCATTGAGCAGCCGCAGTGCATGTCCACATTACCATTGATCACGATCTCACCGGCGCTCATGCGCTGTCCGATCCTCTTGATCCTTGACAGATCTCCATTGATCTCGATCCTGACATTCTCTGCACTGTCACTGCCGTCAGCCACGACCTCGAAGATATCTCCGAGGAATACCTGGGTATTGCCAAGGCATAGGGGAATCTGTTCAATATCCCTCTCAGAGAGTCCTGCAAAGTTATCCGGGCTGATGGTATCCGCCTCTATGGGGATTCTGTTCTTCTCACGCAGGGTAAGTGTAACTGTCTGCATGATCAGTTCACCTCCGTTGTGATCTCAACAGGATGGGGCAGGTACTCGTCCTCCACCATATAGTTGGCAATGCCCACAGTATAGTACCTGCGGAAATTGTTCTTTATATCCTTCATTGCAGCCTCGTTTACATCATTGCTAACACAGCCTGATGCATTGACCCAGTACGTTCTTCCGGCAGGTGTTGCAACGATCTCTCCGTCCCGGACAACAACATTACCGCTCTTGATGGTGCATGAAGTTGCAGAGAACGCCTTCTTGAGTTTCTCGTGCTCGGTTCCGGGATCGATCTGGTCAGGAATGATATCATATACTGCAATATCTGCATCAGCACCGACTCCAAGGTGTCCGATGTTATTCATAGAGAACATCTTTGACTGGATACCCCTGGTCATGACAGCCAGTTCATAGAAATCAAGTTCCCTGTCAATACCAGGCAGTACCATTCGGTCAACTGCAAGATTAGGCAGGCTCTCAATGATCTGCTGTCTTTTCTTTGCGCTCATGAGCAGGGCAAAGGCTTCAGGATAGTTGACAAAGGAACCTCCATTTGGACTGTCCGTTGTGAACATGACCTTCCATGGATCCTCCACCATCAGTGCCAGCTCAAGACCAATGGCCCACTGGACTGCATTGACAAAGCTCTTTGGAGAGTACTCGATAGGTACAACCCCTGCACCATCCTCAAGCTCAACATCCTTGTTACTCCATTTTGCATGCAGCATGCGTGCATTGGAATATTCCAGTGGTCCGTCTGCTGTCATGGTCATTGCAGGACCAAAGATGACCTGACCCATATCAAATGTCAGGTGATCTGCGCCATTGATATAATCTGTAATCTGGGGTGTTGCACTCTCGAATTCTCTCCATGAGTTTCCTCCATATGAATGGAACTGGAGATGCGCCAGGTGCAGTGCCTGTCTATCCCTTGTGGTCTTTACTCCTTCCATGAGTTTCATGGTCTCAAGGGTGGTCTCATAGTTTCCTGGTTTTCCCAGGTTGTTACAGTGCACATGTATTGAATGAGGGAGTCTAAGTGCTTCGTTTGCCTCTGCAAGCCCCATCAGGATCTGGCGGGGTGTTACATCAAAGTCTGCGACTACATCATCCAGTGAGGTAACATTCTTACCCCAGCCCCATGCTTCACCGCCACCGGGGTTTACTACCTTGACACCAAAACCACGGCTTGCCTTCAAACCCCAGGCAATATATGCAGCCAGCTTCTCCGGCTGTTCATCACGTACATAGTTCATGACATGCCAGTTGTTTCCAAAGAGTGTCAGACCCCATTTGTCCAGGATTGGTATGGACTCGAACTCTTCATGGGTATGTCTGGCAGACAGCATTGAGATCGCAGCTTCTGAAAGAGTAGTATATCCAAGCTTGGAGTATCTGTATCCCAGGGCAAAGGTGTTTGGTGTATTGTATCCAGACTGTGCCCTTGTATAGGGTGTTGGCTCCTGCAGTCCGGACAGTCCGGGCACTGGGTTCATTCTCATGTCATGTGGGCTCATAAGCCGGCCTAAATTGATCTTACCTGCACAGTGAGTATGGCCGTCAATTGCACCTGCCATTGTAAGCCTGCCGCCGGCATCAATCACGTCAGCACCAGATGACACATTTTCTACGATCTTTCCGTCCTTTACAGCCAGATCCATCTTCTCACAGTTAATTCCGTTAATAGGATCGCATACGGCTGCATTCTTGATAATAAGTTCAGACATTTCAGGCACCTCCCTTGATCTCCCGCACCTTCTCAATGAGGTCTGTTACGATCTCCTCATCAGATTTGAATGTGGTATCAATAAGTTTCTTCATTCTAAGGGGAATACTGTCCATTCTGTAGGCAGTACCCTCAGTTTCAACACCTACAACAGCAGCCGGTATCACTACATCTGCCAGTTCAGTTGTTGCATTATGGTATGGATCTATCTGTATCATTGGAACCTTTGCAAGGCACCTTACTGCTTCCTGGGCAAAGTGTGCACCCGGATCAGCTGCTGCAATAATAGCAGAGTCAACCTCACCTCTTAGCAGCACATCACTGGCACCGGTCTCCCCTGGATTATAGTAGGCCAGTCTGCGATTGAAATCTATTGCATTGGGATAACCGGTCTCCCAGTTTGCCACCTGGCCAAAACCGGTTACATTGTAATGTCCCCTCATCGGGATCATAACAGATTTAGAATACTGGTTCAGGTCATAGAGCAGGGAGGAAACCGCATCACCGTTCTTGTATTTTGATCTTGACTGGGTGGTACCCATTCCATAGAAGATACAGCTAAACCTTGCTTCCTTTAGCATTGTTGCAAGCTCAATGATCTCTTCTTTCGGGATACCTGCAACTTGTGCAGGAATCACATCTTCATTCTCATTGATCACAGAACGGATTGCATTGAGTAGCATATAATCGCAACCAGGATCTACCTGCACATATTTATCCGCAAGCTTTGAAGTATCGGTTTCCCTTACATCGACCACTGCAATGTTCCTTGCCTTTCGTCCTTTCTTGGTAAAGAACCCCCTGGCGTATGTGGAATATCTGCTCATGTGCCTTGGATGGGCATGGACCGGATTGCACCCCCAGAATACGACCAGATCTGCACGGTTCTTTACCTGGCCAAGAGATGCAGCTGGAGAGCCTTTCTCATGTACTGCAAGTACAGTTGGTCCATGGCATACGTTTGCAGTGGAATCTATAAGTGAACCGGTTTCCTCTGCAAGCTGAATAGCCTTGCTTACGGCTTCACAGGAAGTTGAGGCCCAGCCATAGGAGAGTGTTCTCTTTGAATTTGCAAGGATATCGGCAGCTTTCTCAATGGCCTCTTCATATGTAACCTCCACAAGTTCACCATCTTTGCGTATCATTGGTGATTCTATTCTTTCATGCAGGCACACTCCTGCGATCTTGTTGTGTCCCAGAATGCATGCTCTCTGGATATCTGTGATCACATTGTCCTCGACCTTAACAGTAAGATCGTCACAGAGTGATCCGCAGAAAGGACATACAACATCTGTAATTACTTTCATAATATCTTTATCTCCTTACTGGCAGTATGTTCTCATGAGTGATTTCAGATCCAGTGGTTCCTTATCACTTTTCTCGATTTGCGATGGTACTCCTTTAAATCCGGGCATGCCGCATCCCCGAGTATCAGGATCAACAATAGCATTTGCCCATGGACCCATAGGGATAAATGCAAGCCCCCTTGGATTCCCACTGTTCATCTTTGCTCTTACAATGACTTCTCCGTGTTCATTACTGACCTTCAGGCACTCACCCTCAGATACTCCCAGCTGGCTGAGGTCTTCGGGATTGAGTTCGCAGTATGCGCATTCCTCAAAATACCTTGGACTGGTCTTATATTCAAGATAAGACCCCTGGTAAGCAGTTCTTCCAGTTATAAGGTTTGCTTCCAATTTCATTGATATACCTCTCTAGATAATTTCAGAATAGAGTGAAATATTTAAGGTACCTTCCACGTACCTGTCATCTGGTATATGGAATTGTTTCCAATACATAAAAATCCGTCTGTTTCAGATCCGGATCATTTCCTGCAGGCACAAGCATAGTATCAGCATCTATCTGCATGTATTGTATATATGGCTATTCTGTAAATTTGATTGCAGTTAATTTGATAATATTTATAATATATAGTTATCCATTGAAAAGAATGGGATATATGATGGCAAATATTACGATTAACTATAACTATAACCTGAATATATGGTCATATACTGAAAATCAATCGATATACTTTAATATATCTATGTACCTTTAAGATTCCTGCTATAGCCCGGATAGCCTAGTTGGTTGGGGCGCCAGACTCATAGGGAAATAAAATATGAGCGTCCAAATCTCCTGAGATATCTGGAGGTCGCGTGTTCGAGTCACGCTCCGGGCATTCTATTCTACAAACAGTATCAAGCCTGATACTTTCACATAGCTGATTCTGGATATTTATCCATTAGTAAGAAGGTATCAGGCATGGACCTGTACAACTATAAACAAAAAATAGAATCTGCGGAAAATTATTGAAGCAGATTACTCGCAACGAAATAAATATCTAATTTTTGAGCTTTCTGATGTTCCGCATGCTGAAGGACTATCAGATGCGCGCGTTTTAAAGTATCTGAGTCAATTGAATATTTTAGCATACAAATTCAACAAGAATTTCGATGAAGTGACACTTACAGATATGTATCGCGTTGTTGCTGAAATCGAGAGACCCGATAAAAGACCGTGGACCGGACATGCTTATAAAGTTGCAATCAAACGTTTTTTCAGATGACTCAATGGCGGTGAAGATCCAGATACAATTAAATGGATAAAGACCGCACTAAAACAGCACAATAAAATATTGCCGGATGAACTTCTGACTTATTATAGTCTTCAAAATCAAATATAATTATGTAATTTCCAATTCGGAACCTGTAATCATTAAGACATATTAACTGTTTTAAATCTTCAGAGAAAGGGATCTATTATTTTGTTTTCTACCGAATTTACAATTTGATTCAAATCACCAGAATGTTTTTCTTAATTGCTTTCAAGTTTTTTTTGAAAGCACTAAATAATTTCTTCATAATTCATTCCAGTCAAGTTCATTCTTTGTGGTTATCTTTGATATCGATTATCTGCTAATCCTTTGATAACTGTTTTATCCTTTCTTTTTTTCATTTGAGACTCTTTTTCCCAGCATAACCTCCGTTGATTTTATGATCGCATAGACTTCATCTCCCTGCTTTATATCAAGTTTAGCTACAGCTTCCCGGGTGATTACTGAAGTGATCACTGTAGGATCAATTTCAACTTTTACCTTGGATATAACATCGCCCTGTTCGACTTCAATAACTTTACCTGAGATCTGGTTACGTGCAGTTATTTTGAGTCCAACATTCTCCCAAAATGTATCGTCTTCTACAGTCTCATGTATAACGTTTTGGTACGAATCGTATTCTTCTAGAAGTTTTTTAGCGTAATCGGTTAGAAAAGTTCCTTGATTCTTACCACCTTTTACAGTTAATACAACCTTTTCATCACTATTTTCTTCTATGATTCGTAACATGTTCCATGCATGTTTATACGAGATATTCAACTTTTTACAGGCTTTGTTGAGTGATCCCTCTTCATCAATAGCTTTTAGAAGAGCTGCTTTCCCCTTTCCCATAATTGTTTTTCCATTTTTATCAATCCATACCTTAGCTCGTGCATCCATTATCAAAATCTCCCTGTTAGGATATGCTGAAATCCATTCAAATTCATAACTTTTTCTTTACAAACGATAGTTAAAATATCATACGGCCTGAAAGAAAATCTTTTGTAGTATCTTCATGTGGGTTTTCAAAGAAATCATTTTTAGAATTTACCTCAATGATCCTACCTTTATGTAACAAAGCGATTCTGTCAGCCAGACGTCGAGCTTGGAATATATTATGAGTTATCATCACAATACTGCTATTAACCTGTTCAATATATTTTGAAATTATAGTTTCAATAATATCAATATTCGCAGGGTCCAGGTTGGCTGTAGGTTCATCCAATAACAGAACTGTAGGTTTGAATACGATAGCTCGTGCAAGAGCTACTCTCTGTGCTTCTCCACCAGATAACTTATCAGCTCTCTGATCTCGTAATTTTAAGAGACCAAGATCGTCAAGTATATTCTCAATACGTTTTACTTCACTATCAGTTATGTTTTTACCACGTATCTTTAAAGGATAAATAACATTATTCCAGACAGAGGTAGTCATTAATGCTGATCTCTGGAATACTGTTGTAACTTCCCTTGTAACCTTAAGTGGTGGAACACTACCTGCTTCATATGTATTTCCAAGAAACCTGATCTTGCCTGTATCCGAAGTTTCAATGAAGTTCATTAACCTCAATAATGTACTTTTACCGGCACCACTGGGTCCAACTAAACAAAATATCTCACCTCTGTTAATGCTCAGGTGCTCGACTTCAAGTACAGTATTGCCTGCATAGGTCTTGGAGATATTCTCGATTTCATAAGTGAACTCTTCATTCATTACCACTTAGCTCCTTATTCTGCAAACGAAGCATTGTGAAATTGATTATAAATGCAATAGTTAAAAGAATTATTCCAAAAGCGATAGCTATCCCAAAATTACCTTTTCTGGTTTCCAGGACTATAGCAGTAGTTAATACACGTGTAGCACCCTCAATATTCCCCCCTACCAGCATCACAGCTCCAACTTCGGAAATAATTGCACCAAATCCAGCTATGATAGATACAAGTACTCCCAGTCTAGCTTCTCGTAAAGTTGCTATCGTAGCCTGGGTCTTAGTTGCACCCAGTGATTTGAGTTGACGGATGAGATTCCTGTCGACTCCCATTACTGCTGTCATAGTAAAACCTGCAACCAGGGGAAATGAGATGATTGACTGTGCCATGATCATACCATAAGGTGTGAATAACCATCCAAATGACCCCAGAGACCCACTTGATGACAATAATATGAATACAAAGAGCCCTATCACAACAGGAGGAAATCCCATGCCAGTATATAATAGTGCAGTGATCAGTGCTTTACCTGGAAAATTAGTCAACCCCAGAAAAGCACCCAATGGGATACCAATGAGTGCTGCCAGTATAAGCGCAGTTCCAGAGACCTTTAGAGACACAGCTATTATATCCATAACATAAGGGTCCATTGACATAAGTAGATTAAGTGCTTCCAGAAAACCTTCTGCTAGAACATTACTGCTCATTTCAATGATTCCCCTATGTTTGGCATTAAATATTTCATAGAATTGGTACACTAACTGCAACCGGGTTCATACCATTATCAGTGGATTCATCTGGTGTATCTGCATCAGGGAAAAACAATGGTTGACCATATTCGTCTTTACCAAATTCACCTATTTTTTCCTGTATATCCTCACGTACAAAGAATTCAACCATTTCTTTGGCACCTTCATGATTTATTCTATCAAACCGGTCTGGGTTTACAGGAATTATACCATAAGGGTTAAACAGACTTTCATCTCCTTCAAATACAATTTCCAGGTTTGGAAGATTATGCTTCATTGATAGATAAGTTCCTCTATCCGCAATTGTATATGTTTGCATTTCATTAGCGGTGATCAATGTTTCACCCATGCCCTGTCCTAATGATTTATACCAATCCGTTCCAGAAACATCAATCTCTGCTTCATCCCAGAGACTTTCTTCCTTAAGATGAGTTCCTGATTCATCTCCTCGAGATGCAAACATGGCTTTATTAGATTCAATTGCCTGAAGCGCTTCTTTTATTGTCTCTGTAGATTTGACCTGTGCGGGATCTGTAACTGGACCAAGTAGAACAAAGTCGTTATACATTAAAGAATAACGCTCTGTTCCATACCCGTCATTTACAAACTGGTTTTCCAATTCCCTGGCATGAACCATTAGAATATCGGCATCACCCATGCGGCCAATTTTCATAGCCTGACCGGTACCAACTGCAATCACCTGTACCTCATAGCCACTTTCCTGCTCGAAAATTGGCAGTAGTTCTTTAAGTAATCCCGAATCGTCCGTACTTGTTGTCGTTGCAAGCATAATAACTGATTGGGTTTCTGAACCATCCATTGAAATAAAGAGACCCAGACCAATAACTGCAAGAACAATAACTGCTGCTAAAACAAAATATCTTTTCAAACTCTTTCCTCTCAAAAACCCATTTGTAGTTATGTTCAAAGGAACATAACACTGATATATAAAATAATTGGTTTTCTTGCAGAAAATATATTTTTAGAAAAATATCAAATTTAAATTAATGTTACTTACTCTTTACCTTCAGAAGATGAATGGGAATATGCGTGTAGGGCAGGTAGTGATACCAGGTTTTCATTTGGTGATGATGAAAAGCTTCTGGGAGAATATTGCTGATATGACTTAAATTCTTTCTCAAAGCCACAACTCGCAGGCCAAAAGAAGGGTAATGAATGAGGATTGTACGACATGCACGCAAATTATCTGGGAATGGTGTGCCAGGATAGGTGGCATGATACCTATAATGGTGCTCCAATGGATAATGAACCCCAGGATGAAAGTCATATGGAAGGACTTGTGATAAGGGGAGGATGCCGGCATAGTTTTCTTCATTATTGCAGGTCCTCTAAGAGATAATGTATTGAGTAGAGCCCCGGGAATGGCATTATAGTTCTGGGTTTTGCATATTGAAGCGGGCATGAACCCATTTTTT
>SKZM01000182.1 GCA_007127385.1 Methanosalsum sp. | reverse complement strand
TGATCTTGTCATCAACATACTCACCGTCTTTTGTGAGTTCTAACCAGACCTTGTTACCATCAACATCGATCTGCTGAGGGGTTATTGCATAGCCTTCTTCAAGGTCAAGAGTCTGACCAACTCTCAGTGTCCAAGAATCGTCGGTGTCCATGAGAAGTTTGCTCAGTTTGTCTACAGAGTAATCTTCTTGATCAATATCAACTACAAGTGGACCATCTGTAAATATAGGCACATATTCCTGTGCAAGGAATCCAATTTTTGGAAATTCCCAGTAAGTCTTATTATCTGCAGTAAAATTATGTGCAGTTGTTACATTCCGTGGTACTGACTCATATTTTACATCAGAACCAGTCAAAGTCCTTTTTGCATCTACTTCTATTTTCTCACTTGCTACGTTCTCATCGAGATCGTACCAGAAGCCAGCAAAATTTGTTTCATTGGCTTCTTGAGAGCCACTATCAATACCCCATACCGGTCCTCTGATCTCGAGTTTGTCGTCGTTTGCTGTGGCGGCGCCGACTGCAAACACTGACATGAGCATCAGGGCAACCAGTGTGATTGCTAATTTTTTCATATTTTTATCCTCCTTATTTTGTGGGAATAGTTTTCGTTTTTTATTTTAGTTGTTGTGTGTGGTTTTGGTGAGATGAAAAATATGATCTGTTGCACACTGTGGTGCAATCATAATTCCTGGCAATATTTTGTGATGTTATTACCGGGATGACATCATCACCCTCCTAATCCCGTCATATTGGATTATCTTTCAAAGATTCACAGTTAGGTATTAAATCTTTTGTGGTCTCTTTGGGAATTTTTCCCGTATTTTAGAGACAAATAACGATTATTTTTACGACAAATGACGTATTATTGAGGTTTTGTATTTATACTTGAGGTAATGCTCAGAATTTGGTTTGGAAATTGTCGAATCTTATAAAAAAGCAGAAAGTTTGAAATTTTAGAGTTTCTGTTGCAAATAAAATTGGGTCTGATGAGTCCTGCAGATAGGGATTATGTTCTGAAACTATCTTCTGGACTAAAGTTTCCATATAGAAATCAGAGCAACATTTGGACTGGTATCAGTACTTTAATGCATTATATATAATGTTGTGGTTTGAGGAAATATGCTGGAATACTGACTATAAGATGTTTAATCAGTAATTTAAGTCAGAAACTAAAATGCGCATGATTTTAGAATTTAAAAACAGATTATTTTTAAAAAAAAGAATCAGAGAAGGGTTTATAGAGTTATACCCTTTCTCTTACAGGATCTTTATCCAATCCTGATGTTTTTTAACTTATTTCCTGTACCGTCTTGCAAGGAAGGCGACTGCCAGAATTCCTGCAATTGCAAAGATCGCTTCAAAGCCTGGTGTTGGCTCTGGTTCAGTTGCAGTGATCGTGGTCTGTGCAGTATCTGTCTCACCGACTTCGTTCTCAACGGTCAGTGTAACAGTGTACTCGCCTGCCTCTTCATAGGTATGGGTTGGAGTTGCATCGGTTGAGGTTGTGCCATCTCCAAGATCCCATTCATAGGATACTGCATTCTCAGACTGGTCGGTGAAGGTCACGGTCAGTGGCACTTCGCCTTCCATTGGCTGTGCATCAAAGGCAGCTACAGGTGGAAGGATCTCTTCCTCTGAGACTGTGATGGTTGTCTCTGCAGTGTCCTCACCTATTTCATTGGATACTGTCAGTGTGACAGTGTAGGTACCAATTTCTTCATAGGTATGGGTTGGACTTGCCTCAGTTGAGGTCTCACCGTCTCCAAACTCCCAGCTGTAGTCAACTGCATATTCTGACTGGTCAGTGAATGCCACTTCCAGTGGTGCAGCACCACTTGTCGGGTTTGCTGTAAAGGATGCAACAGGCTCTTCCTCAACAGGTTCCACCGGTTCGCCGACTGTTCTTTCAACGAATGGGTAGAATCTTACAACACTGTCATCTGCAACACGGAAGTAGACGTCACCCATCAGGTGCTGAGTACTGTCTCTTCTAAGTGTTATTGAAGAGTCAAGATGCATCTGTATTTGTTCTTCATCAATGGTATCAATTTCCATCTTATCAAATGTATCACCAGATTCTAGCTCAAAGCCATCATCAGCAATCTGATAGATTCCTTCAACCACTACAAGGCTGTCAACAGTTCCCTGGAAGACCTGATCAACATGTACTGCAAGTGTGATCACATCATCCTCATCAAGCACTGTCTGATCATAGAACCAGGTTCTGTCTTCTACATCTGCATTGCTGACATCAACGATCTTATCATCTACAAACTCACCGTCTTTGGTAAGTTCAAGCCAGACCTTGTCACCATCAACATCAATCTGCTGTGGTGTTATGGCATAGCCATCCTCAAGCTCCAGTGACTGGCCGGTTCTCAGAGTCCAGCTGTCATCAGTATCCATGAGAAGCTTGCTCAGCTTACCCACATCAGCTTCCTCATAATCTCCATTGGAGAATACTGGAACATATTCCTCTGCCATGAAGCCAATCTTGGAGTAATTGAACTGTTCTTCATCAAGAATGAATCCAAAATCAGGTTCAATCGGATACTGCATCTGTGTGTAGTATTTCACATTGTCTTCTTCATCATCAAGCTTTCTTTC
>SKZM01000194.1 GCA_007127385.1 Methanosalsum sp. | reverse complement strand
TGTATCCAGTAAACCAGTATTCAGTGTCTAGACCAAGAAATATAAAGGGGTGCTAACATAGTTTTAGATTTGAGAGGATTATCAGAGGCATATTTTAAAAGAGATATGATTGTACAGCATCATATAGACTCATATAATAAATTTGTACAGGTGGGTCTGCAAAAGATCATCGACGAACAGGGGATCATAGAAACAGATCTTGAAGATATTTATTTAAAACTTGGTAAGATCCGGGTTGAAAAACCTATTGTAAAAGAAGCGGATGGTGCAATTGAAAGATTGTATCCCAATGAAGCAAGATTGCGAAATCTGTCCTACTCTGCACCATTATATCTTGAAATGAGTGTGGTAAAAGGGGAGACCGAAACCGAACCTCAGGAAACTAAGATCGGTCAGTTGCCGGTAATGATCAAATCAAACATCTGTAATCTGAAAGAACTCAATGACCAGGAAATGGTGCAAAGTGGTGAGGATCCACTTGATCCCGGAGGATACTTTATTGTAAATGGGACTGAAAGGGTGGTCATGACCCTTGAAGACCTTGCACCAAATAAAATACTGGCCGAGTTCAGTGAAAGGTATGGTGATTCCATAGAGGTTGCAAAGGTTTTCTCCCAGAGACGTGGATATCGTGCACTTGTGGTTGTTGAAAGAGGACGAAAAGCACTGCTTGAAGTTTCATTTCCTTCTATCTCGGGACGAATCAATTTTATAACACTTATGCGAGCACTTGGCATTGAAACAGACGAAGATATAGTGAATATTGTTTCAACAGATCCTGAGATCATGAAATTTATGCTTGAAAACCTGGAAGAAGCAGAGGTAGGCACCAAAGAGGAGGCCATTGAAAAGATCGGTTCCCGGGTAGCTTCAGGACAGGCAACTGATTATCAGATCAAGCGAGCTAATTATGTTATTGATCGATATCTTCTTCCACATCTTGGAAATGCCCCTACGGACCGGATATCAAAAGCTCATTTTCTGGGCAGAATGGCAGAGTCATGCTTTGAACTTGCTCTTGATAGAAGGTCTGAGGATGATAAAGATCATTATTCTAATAAACGTCTCAAGCTCACAGGAGATCTCATGGAGGACCTGTTCAGGGTGGCCTTTAACAGACTTTCAAGGGATGTCAAATACCAGCTTGAAAGAGCTAATATGAGGAATCGTGAGCTGAACGTAGGGACGCTTGTAAGGGCAGATGTTCTTACAGACCGTCTTCAGCATCCTCTGGCAACCGGAAACTGGGTTGGTGGAAGGACCGGGGTTTCACAGCTATTGGACAGGACCGATTATATTTCCACCCTGTCTCACTTGAGACGTGTGATTTCTCCACTGTCAAGGGCACAGCCGCACTTTGAAGCTCGTGATCTGCATCCTACCCAGTGGGGACGATTATGTCCATCTGAAACACCAGAAGGTCCAAATTGTGGCCTAGTAAAGAACTTTGCGCAGATGGTTGAATTATCTACCGGTATTGAGGATACCACATCTATCAAAAATATTCTTTATGATCTGGATGTAAATCCCACACAAATGGATATATCAGTGGATGATGTTCCCGAATATGAAGAGGAACTTGGTAATTATACCGAAGAACTTGAAAAGATAACACATCATGATATTGATGAAAAAAAGCATATAGGTATTGAAGTTTATTCGGGTGAAAAATTAGATGATACTGACAGTATCGGGGGGGATTTGTAAATGAATGAAGCTAAAATATTCCTGAATGGTGAACTTGTAGGAAAACATGATAATCCGGTGGAACTGGTAAATAATATACGAAAGCAAAGGCGTAAAGGTATTCTGTCCAGTCAGGTAAATGTTGCATTATTTGAGGATATACATGAGGTGGTAATTAATTCTGATATGGGCAGGGCCAGAAGACCACTTATTGTTGTAGAAAACGGGAGACCCGCGATCACCCCGGAAAATATTGAAGAGATAAAGGACGGTAAAATTACAACTTCAGATCTGCTACAGGCGGGAGTTATTGAGTTCCTAGATGCAGAAGAAGAGGAAAACGCATTTATTGCTCTTAATGAATCTGATCTGATTCCTGACCATACACATCTGGAAATTGATCCATCACTTATTCTGGGTATATGTACAGGGATGGTCCCCTATCCAGAACATAATGCATCTCCGAGAAATACCATGGGTGCTGCAATGGTTAAGCAGTGTATTGGTATGTCGACCTCTAATCAGAAACTGAGGCCTGACACAAGGGCTCATGTTCTCCATTATCCGCAAAAGGCTCTCACCACAACCCAGGTAGGAAATGCCATAGATTTTGATATGCGGCCTGCCGGTCAGAATTTTGTTGTTGCTGTATTGTCCTATGAAGGCCATAATATTGAAGATGCACTGGTTTTTAACAAAGGGTCAATAGAAAGAGGTCTTGGGAGAAGCCATTTCCTCAGGACATTTGAAGGTGAAGAGCGAAGATATCCGGGAGGTCAGGAAGATAAATTCGAGATCCCTGATTCTGAATACCGTGGTGCTCGTAGCCCTGAAGCATATGCGAACCTGGATGTTGATGGTCTTGTCAATCCCGAGACCGTGGTTGGTCCAAACGATGTGCTGATCGGTAAAACCAGTCCTCCTAGATTCCTTGAAGAGCAGTCGGATTTTGGAATAACCGTTGAGCAGAGGCGAGAAAGTGCAATCACCATGCGTTCAAATGAAAAGGGAATTGTGGACAATATCATTCTTACAGAATCTGTAAATGGTACTCGCCTCGCAAAAGTGAAAATAAGGGATCAGAGAATTCCTGAGATTGGGGATAAATTTGCTTCAAGACATGGTCAGAAAGGAGTTATCGGACTGATAGTCCCCTATCAGGATATGCCGTTTACTGAAAATGGAATTGTACCTGACCTTGTGATAAATCCGCATGCTATTCCTTCCCGTATGACTGTGGGACATGTGCTTGAAATGATCGGTGGTAAGGTAGCTTCAATGGAAGGCAGACGTATAAATGCCACAGCTTTTTCAGGAGAAAATGAAGAAGACCTCAGAAATGGGTTAAAAGAGCATGGATTTTCACATTCAGGTAAAGAAGTGTTCTTTGACGGAGTAACTGGTAAAAAAATACAGGCAGATGTATTTGTAGGTGTTATTCTCTATCAGAAATTACATCATATGGTTGCTTCCAAGATACATGCACGTTCAAGAGGTCCTGTACAGGTTCTGACCCGCCAGCCAACAGAAGGAAGAGCCCGAGAAGGTGGACTCAGGTTTGGTGAGATGGAAAGGGATGTTCTCATTGGACATGGTGCTGCTATGGCTCTAAAAGAGAGGCTTCTTGATGAGTCTGATAAGGTTGTTGAACTGGTATGTTCCAACTGTGGAATGATCGCAACGTTTGATAGGAAAAGAAACATACGCTACTGTTCCAATTGTGGATCAGAAACAGATATACATCCGGTTGAAATGAGCTATGCATTCAAATTGCTGCTTGATGAAATAAAGTCATTAGGTGTTGCACCGAGAATGAGTCTGGAAGATGCTGCATAAGGTGATATAAATGGATAAAATACATTCAATGCCAAAAAGAATAGGTGCAATCAAATTTGGTCTGATATCGCCACGCGAAGTCAGGAAAATGAGTGTCACTCCAATAATAACTGCTGATACATATGATGATGACGGATATCCAATTGATATGGGACTTATGGATCTTCGTCTTGGTGTGATTGATCCGGGTCTTAAATGCAAGTCATGTGGTGGACGGGCTGGTGAATGTCCGGGACACTTTGGGCATATTGAGATGGTTGCTCCTGTGATACATATAGGATTTAACAAGATAATAAGAAAAATATTGCGTTCTACCTGTAGAAAATGTAGTCGCCTCCTTCTTGAGTTTTCAAAAAAAGAAGAATATCTTGCACATCTTGAGACCTTAAAAGAAATCGGGCATTTGCCTGAAAGCTACATAAATGAAATATTTAAGGAAGCAAGAAAATCAAAGACCTGTCCTTATTGTGCTGAAGAACAGCTTGAAATTAAGTTTGAGAAACCAAGTGATTATATTGAGAACGGAGAAAAACTAACTCCTACTGAAATAAGGGATCGTCTTGAGAATATACCAGACGATGATGTGAAGGTCATGGGCATGAACCCTGAGACTGCAAGACCGGAATGGATGATCCTTACAGTTCTTCCGGTTCCGCCTGTAACAGTCAGGCCTTCTATCACATTAGAATCCGGTCAGAGAAGTGAAGATGATCTTACACATAAACTGGTAGATATAATACGTATCAACCAGAGGTTTCAGGAGAACAGGGAAGCTGGTGCTCCACAACTTATTATAGAGGATCTATGGGAGTTACTTCAGTATCATGTAACTACATATTATGATAATGAAGTTTCTGGCGTACCCCCGGCCAGGCACAGGTCCGGAAGGCCTTTAAAAACACTTACTCAGAGATTGAAAGGGAAAGAAGGACGATTCAGGGGAAGTCTTTCAGGTAAGCGTGTGAATTTCTCTGCACGTACTGTTGTATCTCCTGACCCAAATCTTAGCATAAATGAAGTGGGTATTCCCTTTGAAATCGCAAAACATATGACCATTCCATTAAAAGTAATTCCCCGAAATATAGAGATCTTAAGGAAATATGTTGCAAACGGAAAAACGGTCTATCCTGGTGCAAACTATGTTATAAGGGGAGACGGTCGCCGTGTTAAGATAACTGAGAATAATGCTGAAGAGATTGCAGAGAAACTGGAGGCTGGATGGACGGTTGAAAGGCAGCTGATAGATGGCGATATTGTAATATTTAACCGTCAGCCTTCTCTGCATAAAATGAGCATAATGGCCCATACTGTAAAGGTGCTTCCACACAAGACTTTCAGATTGAATCCATCTGTATGTCCTCCTTATAATGCTGACTTTGATGGTGACGAAATGAACCTGCATGTCCTCCAGAATTATGAGGCTATTGCTGAGGCAAAGATCCTTATGCAGGTTCAGGAGAATATACTTTCTCCAAGGTTTGGTGGACCAATTATAGGAGGGATACATGATCATATCTCCGGAATGTTCCTACTCACCAGGAATGAAAAGCAGATCAATAAACATGATGCACTTGAACTTCTCAGGAAATCAGAAGTAAGAAGTTTGCCGGAACCTGCAGGATCAGACGAGGAAGGTGAACCTTTCTGGAATGGAAAACAGATATTCAGTCAAATCCTTCCGGAAGGTCTTGACCTGGAATTCCCTGCTGAGGTCTGTATGAAATGTGATGTATGTAAAAAGTCCGAATGTGAATATGATGCTTACGTAATAATCCAGAATGGCGAACTTCTGACAGGAACCATTGATGAAAGGGCGATTGGTGCATTCAAAGGTATTGTTGTGGATAAGATTGTAAAGGAATATGGTACTACCAGAGGAGCACAGTTCATAGATGATGTCACAAAGCTTGCAATCAGGGGAATAATGAGGACCGGTTTGAGTTTTGGAATAAGTGATGAGGATATACCCCGAGAAGCTCAGGTACAGATTACAAAAAGTCTGATAACTGCTGAAGACGAGGTAGGTAAGCTTATCCAGGCATATGAGGCAAAAGAGCTTGATCCATTCCCCGGAAGGACACTGGATGAGACCATTGAACTTAGTATAATGCAGAAGCTGGGTAAGGCCAGAGATCAGGCAGGTAACATAGCAGGTAATTATCTGGGGCTTGATAATTCTGCTGTGATAATGGCACGCTCCGGTGCAAGGGGTTCAATGCTAAATCTTACGCAGATGGCTGCATGTGTCGGTCAGCAGGCGGTTCGTGGAGAACGTATCAGAAGAGGGTATTCTGGAAGGACCCTCCCTCATTTTGATAAAGGGGATCTTGGTGCTCATGCACATGGCTTTGTAAAGTCAAGCTACAAGAGTGGACTAAATCCTACGGAATATTTCTTCCATGCGATTGGTGGGAGAGAAGGTCTTGTGGATACTGCGGTGCGTACATCACAGTCCGGCTATCTTCAGCGTCGTCTTGTAAATGCATTGCAGGACCTTGAAGTGCAGTATGATCAGACTGTAAGAGAAACACGTGGTGTAATTGTGCAGTTCAAGTATGGAGAAGATGGTATTGACAGCACTAAAAGTGATTACAGTAAACCTGAATTTGTTCACAGGGTCGTTAAGTCAGTAACTGGTAAAGAGGTGGTATAATGGCCATAAGCGAAAATACAATTGATTCTATGATAAGTGGTCTCCCACTTCCTGATAATATGATCTCAGTTCTCAGAGAGGATGCTATCAAAGCAGGTGTGACCAAAAAAGAACTTGAGGAGATCATCGAAAGTCTTCTGGAAAGCTATGACTATGCCTGTGTTGAACCGTGTGAAGCTGTAGGAGTTGTATCTGCACAATCCATAGGTGAACCTGGTACCCAGATGACAATGCGTACTTTCCACTATGCCGGTGTTGCTGAGATTAACGTCACCCTCGGTCTTCCACGATTAATCGAGATCGTGGATGCAAGAAAGGAACCCAGTACACCAATGATGACAATTGCACTTGAGGCGGAATATGCAACTGATCGTGACAAAGCCCGAAAACTTGCCTGGGATATCCAGTCAACTCATATCGAACATCTGGCTGATGTAACAACAGATATGGCAAATATGCAACTTGTTATAGATCTTCATGGGAAGACCATGATCCACAGGGACATCAACATTGATGATATTGCAGACCGTCTGCGTGATGGCCTTGGGGTAACTGTTCAGATACCGGACGTTCCTGATAACCAGATCATCGTAAAACCTAAAGAACCTTCTTACAGAGAACTTCTGCAGCTTGCTAAAAAGGTGCATGGTATAACCTTAAAAGGAATAGAGGGAATTAAAAGGGTGGTTATACGAAAGGAAGGAGATGAATACACTCTTTATACGGAAGGGTCTATGCTAAAGGATGTCATTCAGATAGAAGGGGTCGATGCCTCTCGAATATATACGAACAATATAGGTGAGATATATTCTGTGTTTGGAGTTGAAGCTGCAAGGAATGCAATCATCCATGAAGCATCAGAGACACTACGTGAACAGGGATTAACCGTAGATGACCGGCATATAATGCTTGTTGCAGATATCATGACATGTGATGGTGAAGTTAAACAGATTGGACGCCATGGTATTTCTGGTGAAAAGGCAAGTGTTTTTGCAAGGGCTGCATTTGAGGTCACAGTAAATCACTTACTGGATGCAGGTATGCGCGGAGACGTTGATAAACTAAGTGGTGTAACTGAAAATATCATCGTGGGACAGCCAATAAAGCTGGGTACAGGTAATGTACATCTGGTTGCAAAGAGATATGGTTCTGAATAACCTGATTACAACCAGAAAGTAGATATAATGAATTGCTTATTAGAAATCAGACATATTGAATATTTAAGTTAACAGTTTAGCTATAAATAGAGTTGATATATATGGAAATCAATGTTGATAAATCACTGATTAAAGCCATTAGAACAGGCTCAGTCATTATTGGATCAACCCGTACTGTTGAAGCTGCTGAAAAATCAGAGGCTAAAATGGTGGTGCTTGCTTCCAACTGTCCTGAAGATGTAAGAGAGAAGATAAATAATACCGATGTTGCGGTGCTTAATTATTATGGAACAAGTGTGGAACTTGGGCCGGTTTGTGGTAAACCGTTCACAATTGCAGCAATGGCTATAATAGATCCCGGAGAATCGGATATCTTAGCCGCAAAATAAGGAGTTGGGTTAATTGAGCGAGATCAAACTCACAACGGATGGAATCAGGTATATTGCATTATTTGAAAAGGAAACTGGTGCTTCTATAAAGGATTGCATTGTAGATGATGATCGTATTATTTATGTTGTAAATACCGGGGATATGGGAGCAGCTATTGGCAGAAACGGTGATCATATAAATAAAATTAAAAGAGCCGTTGATAAGCATATAGAGCTGGTGGAATACTCGGATGATCCGGCTACATTCATTAAAAATGCATTTGGCAATGTTTCTATCAAATCTGTAAAGATTCTTCCCAAAAAGGAGAAACAACTCGCTTATGTAGAAACATCCAACGTGGATAAGGGAATTGCTATTGGCCGTGAAGGCCGAAACATTGAAAAGGTTAAAATACTTGCAAACAGGCATCATGGAATCGATGATGTGGTATTGCAATAAATATGGATAATTTCATCTATCATGGATATTACTATTGGAGGAAATCATAAATGCCAACAGGAAAATATGCAGCAAGAAGATTAAAACAGATACGTAAGGATGCACGATGGAAAGATCGACGCTTTAGCAGGCGTACTCTCGGACTGGACGTTAAAGCCGACCCTCTTGGAGGAGCTCCCCAGGGCCGTGGTATTGTTCTGGAAAAGGTTGGTATTGAGGCAAAACAGCCTAACTCTGCGATCAGGAAATGTGTAAGGATACAACTGATCAAAAATGGACGTCAGGCAACCGCTTTCTGTCCCGGTGACGGTGCTATCAATTACATTGATGAACATGATGAAGTGACTGTTGAAAGAATTGGTGGCCGCATGGGTGGTGCAATGGGAGATATTCCTGGTGTACGCTTTAAGGTGATAGCTGTAAACAATGTCTCATTGCATGAGATGGTTATAGGCAGAAAAGAGAAACCAAGGAGATAATTATGTATAAACTGTTCGGAAAATGGGATATGGAAGAAGTGGAGATAACCGATCCTGGGATCAAAAGGTATGTGAATATCGATCCTATAATCATTCCCCACACAAGTGGAAAGCATGCCAGGCAGCAGTTCAATAAATCAGAGATATCGATTATTGAAAGGCTGATCAATAATTTGATGAGAAAAGAAATCAATACTGGCAAAAAACAGCTTACTATGCGTACCGTCGAAGAAGCTTTTGATATAATCCATACAAAGACCAAGAAAAACCCGATACAGATCCTGGTTGAAGCTATTGCAAACGCAGGACCGCGGGAGGAAGTAGTTAGACTCAAATATGGTGGGATATCTGTGCCCAAAGCAGTCGATACTGCTCCCCAGAGACGGGTTGACAGTGCATTAAGATATATATCAATGGGTACAAACCAGGCAGCATTCAAATCCAAGCGATCTCTTGCAGAGTGCCTTGCAACAGAACTGATATCTGCTGCAAACCATGATGCGAAATGCTTCTCTATAAATCGAAAAGATTCAAAAGAAAGAGTAGCTAAGGCTGCACGCTGATATATCTATAATTAAGAATAATGAATTCAAGGTATTAAAATGGGACGAAGAAAAAAAATGGTTGAGCGTGTAAAAACGCTCATGAGAAATCCGGAGAATGTCCGAAATATTGGAATAGTTGCACATATTGATCATGGTAAAACTACACTTTCCGATAATCTGCTGGCGGGTGCCGGTATGATATCCACTGAACTGGCAGGCAAACAGCTGTTCATGGACTCTGATGAAGAAGAACAGGCAAGAGGAATTACAATTGATTCTTCTAATGTTTCAATGGTGCACAAATATGATGATGAAGAATATCTGATCAACCTCATAGATACTCCCGGCCATGTGGATTTTGGTGGAGATGTCACACGTGCAATGCGTGCTGTTGATGGTGCAGTGGTTGTTATCGACGCTGTTGAAGGAACAATGCCCCAGACAGAGACTGTTCTCAGACAGGCATTAAAGGAACATGTAAAACCTGTGCTTTTCATAAATAAAGTAGACAGACTTATTAACGAACTGCAGGTCGATTCCCAGGAAATGCAGATCAGGCTTGGAAAACTTATTGATCATGTAAACAAGCTCATTAAAGGAATGAATGAAGATTTATACAAAGCAGGCTGGAAAGTAGATGCTTCAGCAGGAACTGTTGCCTTTGGATCTGCTCTGTATAACTGGGCCATAAGTGTTCCAATGATGAAGAAGACAGGTGTCAGCTTCAATGATGTCTATGAATATTGTAAGGAGGGTGATATGAAAACACTTGCAGAAAAATGCCCCCTCCATGAAGCTGTCAATGACATGGTCATTCGCTACCTGCCCAGCCCGATAGATGCACAGGAAGGCAGGGTCAGTGCAATATGGCACGGAGATGTCAGTTCTGAGATCGGAGTGGCCATGAAAAATGCAGATTCAGATGCGCCACTTTCATTTATGGTCACGGATATTTCGATGGACCCTCATGCAGGTGAAGTAGCAACCGGCAGGATATTCAGTGGATCACTTTCAAGAGGT
>SKZM01000133.1 GCA_007127385.1 Methanosalsum sp. | reverse complement strand
GAAAGAACTCCTGTCTCCATTAAATTAATGATTGTTAATCGATGCTGTGATGCATGCATTATGCATCTCATCGAAGCATCCCTACAACAACATTCAACTATATATAATTAACTCATGTTGATCACGTGTTAAAAAATATGACCTCAATATAAATGTCAGGGTTAAGTATATTGCATAACTGCTCCATATACATGAAAATAAATTCTGTAAAACGTTTTATTTTTATAGTATAATGAATATTTTTAGATGGATAATTATGAATATCACAGAACAGAGGGATCGTTTTTTACGACACTGAAATTCACAGGAACAGACGGGTAAATATTTTTGATACCACCCTAAGAGATGGGGAGCAGACACCAGGCGTATCACTTACCACACACCAGAAAATGGATATTGCGCATCAACTGGACAAGCTGGGAGTGGACGCCATAGAATCAGGATTCCCAATATCCTCAAAAGGGGACCTGGAATCTGTGCGATCAATAGCTTCTGCGGGATTGTCAACAGATGTATGTGGGCTTGCAAGAGTACTGAGAAAGGACATTGATGCCTGTATTGATGCAGGTGTGGATATGATACATACTTTTGTATCAACCTCAGACGTACAGAGGATACATACAATCAAAAAGAGCAGAGAAGAAGTTCTTGAAATGGCAGGTGATGCTGTATCCTATATCAAAGACCACGGGATGAAATGCATGTTTTCTGCAATGGATGCAACCCGTACAGACATGGACTATCTTCTGGACATCTACCGTACCGTGGAAAATAATGGGTGCGATATCATAAACGTCCCTGATACAGTTGGGGTGATGTCTCCTTCCAGAATGTACAATCTTATAACACAGATTGACCAGGAAATAAACATACCAATAGATGTTCACTGCCACAATGATTTCGGCCTGGCAGTTGCAAACAGCCTTATGGCATTTGAAGCAGGAGGATCCCAGATTCAGGTAACGGTCAACGGACTTGGAGAACGGGCAGGGAATGCAGATCTTGCAGAGACTGTAATGAGCCTGCAGTCAATCTACGGTGCCATGACAAACATTCATACACAGCATATAATTGAAACTTCAAGGATGGTTGAAAGATACACGGGTATCAAAATATCACCAACAATGCCAATTGTTGGAGAAAATGCATTTGCCCATGAATCTGGAATACATACCCATGGAGTACTTGAGAAATCTGATACCTTTGAACCGGGAATAATGACACCTGAAATGGTGGGCCATACCAGAAGGATTGTTCTTGGAAAACATGCAGGAAGACATGCAATCAAAAAGTCACTGGAATCTGCAGGACTCAATCCAACCGATGAACAGCTCACAGAGATCATAACCAGAATAAAGTCAATTGCAGACAAGGGCAAGAGAATCACAGATGCAGATCTCAATGCCGTGGCCCTGGCAGTCATGGGAAAACCTGCAGGAGAAGAACTTATCAGACTGAAAGAACTCTCGGTAATGACAGGAAACATCATTACTCCTACCGCCGTTGTAAAAGCCGTCATGGATAGCGAGGAGATGATCGTGTCAAATACCGGTGTTGGACCTGTGGATGCCGCTCTTAAAGCCGTTGAAGAGATGATAGGAGAACATGCCAGAATCAAAATACATGACTTCAGGATAGAGGCAATCTCCGGAGGTTCGGATGCACTGGCAGAGGTTATCATCGGAGTGGAAGATGAGAACGGCAGAATCGTAACTGCCAGATCAGCCAGTGCCGATATCGTTATAGCATCTGTTGATGCACTGATAACAGCGATCAACACAATGCTTAGAAAATGAACATGACCAATCATATAATTGATTCACACTGCCATCTGGACTTTCCTAAATTCAACCGGGACCGTGAAGAGGTAATACAGAGAGCCCTGAATGTAAATGTTAGATGTATGATAAATTCCGGCATCGACTACAAGACAAATATCTCAACCCTCAGACTGGCAGATGAGTTTGAGCACATCTATCCAACCCTGGGTCTAAGCCCCATGGTAGCTGCCAGGAAGGATAGATACGATATCGATGAAATTCTGTTCCAGATTGAAGAAAATCTGGATCATGCTGCAGGTATCGGAGAGGCAGGTTTGGATTACCATCACTACACAGATCCCCGGCTGCGTCAGAATCAGGTAGATGTTTTCCACAGAGTGGTTGATATCGCAGAAACTGCAGACATTCCCCTTGTAGTCCATGCAAGAAAAGGAGAGGAAGAGGTCTTAAATATTGTTGAGGGACTGAGATGTGTTGTTTTCCACTGTTACAGCGGCTCTCTTGAAACCCTTGATAAGATCATCAATGCGGGACATTATATTTCAATTCCAAGCCTGACCTGTTATTCAAACCACCACAGAGAAATAGCCCGGAATACACCACTTGACCGGATGGTATTAGAAACAGACAGCCCATATCTGTCACCAAGAAAAAACAAGCGAAACGAGCCATCTCATCTAGTAGATTCACTACCTGTGATTTCACAGCTTCACGACACTGATGAGAAAAAAGTGGCACATAAAACAGCAAAGAATACAGGACAGATATTTGGAATCCGATTATAAGGAGCATGAAATCAATGATAGTTGATATATTCAATACGTCAATGTACAGTTCAAACACCTACCTTATCAACAAAAAAATACTGATCGACCCTGGAATGAATCCGGATATCTTAGTAAAAGAACTGGAGAAATATACCTCTCCTGAGAACATTGAGCTTATTGTACTCACACATTGCCACTTTGATCATACAGGAGCTGCAAAGTCACTGGTTGAAAAGAGCAATGCAAAGGTAGGCATACACACAGATGATGCTGCAGGTCTGATGGATGAAAGGGCAAGTGCAGCCAGTGTATTTGGCCAGAAAGCACCAGGATTTACACCTGATATCACCTACATTGACGGTGATCTGATATCTATAAACGGTTTAAGTCTGCAGGTTATACACACACCCGGTCATACCCCTGGCAGTATCTGCCTGTATGAACCTGAATCCAGATCACTTTTCTCAGGGGATACCATATTTGCAAGCGGAAGTATTGGAAGAACTGATTTTACCGGGGGTTCATCCCGGAAAATGATCACTTCAATTGAAAAGGTTACAGAATTTGATGTTGAGACACTCTATCCTGGACACGGGCCCGTTACCGATGAAAATGTCAACAGACAGATAAGTCTTTCACTTCAAATGGCAAAGACCATATAATCAACATAATATGTCAAAAAAAGATACCACATCATTTTTGCCTGCAACCCGGAATGAGCTTAAAAAACTCAAATGGGACAGACCTGATATTATAATTGTAACCGGGGATGCCTATGTGGATCATCCCGGATTTGGGGCTGCAATAATTGGTAGGGTACTGGAAGACAGGGGATTCAGAGTTGCCATCATATCCCAACCCAGGTGGGACAGTACAGATGATTTTACAAAATTTGGTCAGCCCAGGCTGTTCTTTGCAGTTACTGCAGGCAATACCGATTCAATGGTAAGCAACTATACACCAGCCCTGAGACCCAGAAAACATGATTCCTATTCCCCGGGTAACAAACCCGGAAAAAGACCTGACAGGGCGGTTATTGTCTATTCCAACAGAATAAAAGAAGCATATCCAGACACCACAATCATCACCGGAGGAATTGAAGCATCACTTCGCAGATTTGCCCATTATGATTACTGGTCTGATTCTGTGAGAAAATCAATACTTGCAGATGCACCTGCAGATCTTCTGGTCTATGGGATGGGAGAACTGCAGATGCTTGAAATTGCAGAGCGTATGAATGAAGGAATTGACGCCGGTGACATCACTGACATCGATGGAACTGTCTGGAAGATGAGAATAAGGGATTGGAGAAATGGAGGAGATGAACTTGCAGGTGACTATATCCAGATTCCTTCTTATGATGAGGTTTCATCTGACAGAGAAAAATACTGTGATGCCTTTGCTACAATTTGCAGGGAACAGGATCCGATCAGGGGCAGGAATCTAGTCCAGAAACATCCAAAGACCATAATCATCCAGAACAGACCCATGAGACCACTTGATCAGCAGGAGCTTGACCATGTATACGAATTACCCTTTACAAGAAAAGAGCACCCCTCATGCAATGAACCGGTTTCTGCCCTGGAGACGGTCAGATTCTCAATTACCACTCACAGAGGATGCTTTGGAAGCTGTTCATTCTGTGCAATAGGCATGCATCAGGGAAGGATTGTTTCCAGCCGAAGCATACAATCCATACTCCAGGAAGCCCGAACATTTACAGAGATGAGGGAATTCAGGGGAGTGATCAGTGGAGTTGGAGGACCAACTGCCAATATGTATTCAATGAAATGCAAGAAATGGGAAAAGAGTGGAACATGTGCCGATAAGCTCTGCCTGTATCCCGAACCCTGCCACGCTCTGGATAAGGATTCCAGTCAGATGCTTGAGATGTTTAAAAAACTGAAAGAAATCCCGGGTATATCAAAGGTTTTTGTGGGCTATGGTGTCCGTTATGACCTTGCTGGAGGTGACAGGGAGTACATGTACCAGCTGTGCAAAGATCATGTGAGTGGACAATTGCTGGTTGCTCCTGAGCATTATTCAGATAATGTAACTTCCATAATGAAAAAACCGGGAAGGAAAGTTTTTGAAAGATTTGCCAGTGAATTTGAGCAGATCAATAGAGAACTGAGTAAGGAGCAGTACCTTGTCACATACCTTATGTCAGGACATCCTGGATGTACCATTGATGATATGGTGAATACTGCTGAATATATCCGTGATACCGGCAGGTATACAGAGCAGGTACAGGAATTCACTCCAACCCCCATGACAGTTTCCACATGTATGTATCATACAGGACTTGATCCTTTCACAAAAGAAAAGGTGCATGTATCACGTTCCAGAAAGGATAAAAGAATTCAGAGAGCCATGCTTCACTACAGGAATCCAAAGAACAGAAGTGCAGTATATGAGGGACTAAAGCAGGCTGATCGCCTTGATCTGATCGGAAATGCCTGGAAGTGCCTGATATCCAGGAGAAAAAGAAAATGAGGTCCTGATGATTGTCACTCATCAATCAATTGCAAGACATACCAGATCCACCAGATCAATCACCTCATGTTCACTGCCGCCCTCTATCAGGTTGTTGCGGCAGAGATGACATGCAGTAACAATGTAATCCACATTATCAGGTACTTCGGCCAGTCTCTTTCTTGAAAGCTTCATGGATAATTCAGGGTATCCCGTACGAACACCTCCACCACCACCACAGCATCTGGCATTTTCCTTTATTGATTTCATCTCTTTAAGATCACAGATTGCCTCTATTACCCTGCGTGGCGCATCGTATACTCCATGGGATCTACCCAGATGGCATGAGTCATGGAAAGTTACCGTCAGATCAAGGCGTTTCAGGTCCAGTTCATCAAGGTGCTCTGCAAGAAATTCAGATACGTGCATCACATTGAATTCATCAGGATAATCTTTTTTGAGAGTATTGTAGCATCCGGCACAGCTGGTTATCACGGTATGTGCTCCAGACTTTCGGATCTGGTCCAGATTATGGGAAACAAACTCCCCTGCGTCAAATCCCGTTCTCATGATGGGGGATCCGCAGCACTTCTCATCCTCCAGCAGTGCTACCCCGAGCTGTTCAAGGATCCTGAAGGTCTTTCTTGCCAGTTCGGGATACCTGTATGACCCAAGACATCCAACGAAATATACATACTCTGAGTTTTTCTGTTCTTCAGATTCTTCATCAATCCATTGCTTTCTATTTGCTGTTTCTCCCAGTGGATTGCCAGTCTCTGCAGCCCTGGTATACATCTGAAGCTGGGCACTGGTTGCATTACCCTTCTGCACAAGCTGCTGTCTGGCACTCTGCACCACTTTAGGAGGAGTCGCGCCTGCTGGGCATTTCTGCTCACAGATACCGCATGTGGTACACATGCTCAGACTTTCGATCATCTCCTGATCAGGTTCAAGCTCTCCTCTGATAAGGCCCTGTGCCAGGAGCATGCGTCCCCTGGCAGTCTTGGATTCCCAGCCAAATTCCTCAAAGACAGGACATACCGACCGGCATGTTCCGCATCTGACACATTTTAGTACTGAACCAAGCTCCGGGGATTGATCAGATGATACCATTTTCAGACCCCCATTTTGCCCGGATTGAGTATACCTTTGGGATCCAGGGCTTTCTTGATAGCAATCATCACATCCAGTGCATTTCCTTTCTCCATTCGGACATATTCTGCCCTGGCAGCACCAATACCATGTTCTGCGCTCACAGTTCCTCCAAGCATGATGGCGGTCCTGTGTATCCTGTCAGCTATTTTATTAACAGTCTCCATCTGTGCAGAATCCAGAAGATCAATTGCCATTCCCGTATGAAGGTTTCCGTCGCCAATATGTCCATAGATCATTATGGGAATTCCTGATTCCTCTGATATTTTGTGAATGTGTGATAGCATTAAAGGAATCTCCTTTATAGGCACACCAATATCCTCACCCGCATACACACGGGTACGTTTGGGATCTATCCTTGATATGGCAGCACCCACCATTCTGCGGGCACTCCAGATCCTTTCAGCTTCAGCCGTATCTTTAGCTGCTTTTGTGTGAAAGGAAAGGGAGGAACATACTTCCTTTATGGTCTCTATTCCTTCTCTTACAGCACCTGAGGTTCCATCCACTTCAAACAGCAGAATGGCACCTGCGTCACTCAGATCAAGCTGAGGATCATATGATTTCAGTGCCTGAATGGTAGTACTGTCCAGTATCTCGCATGCGGAAGGAACTATTCCACTTGCCAGTGTCCTAACAACCGCTTCCCCTGCCATCTCTGCAGTTTCAAAGGATGCAAGCATCACTGATCGTGCCTTTGGAAGGGGATGGATCTTTAGCAGAGCTTTTGTAATAATACCAAGAGTACCCTCAGAACCTACCATAAGACCTGTAAGATCATATCCTGTAATGGATTTTAGAGTCTTTGATCCTGTATGTATGATGCTTCCATCGGCCATCACAACCTCAAGATCAAGGACATAATGTCTTGTTGTCCCATATTTCACAGAACGCATCCCACTTCCGTTGTTCCCAATCAATCCACCCAGGGTGCACATCTCTGAACTTCCAGGGTCCGGTGGAAAGAAGAATCCTTGTGGTTTCAGTACCTCGTTGAGTTTTGAGTGCACAACACCAGGTTCAACCAGAACCTGCAGATTCTCAACCTCCACTGAAATTATCCGGTCCATACCGGACATATCCAGGACAATACCTCCCTTTACTGCAACAGCCCCTCCCGCCATACCTGTACCTGCCCCTCTTGCCACAAGAGGGATGCCGTTAACATTTGCAAACTTTACAATGTCAGATACCTGCTCCGTATTCCGGGGTCTTACCACACATTCGGGCATACCTCTTATCTGGGATGCATCGGTACAGTAGCAGTACATTTGCGAGGGTGATGAAGAAATATTTTCAATTCCTATATTTCGAAGTTGTTCAGCAAGATCCATCTCACATCATTGTGCAGAAAGTTATTTTTATAGTTTGCGCCTGTGGACCGAACATTTTACATTCAAACAGTAACATGTACCATCCAATGACAAGATATTTTGAAGTGCTCCAAAGCGACGGTGCTGCCAGGATCGGGGAAATGATCCTGAAAAGAAAGATCCAGACACCTTCGATCATAGATGTATCTTACTTTAGGGATCCGGAAAACCCCATAGTTGATGCAGGATCTCTCTGGAACATTTCTCCGGAGGATGCAGCTGCAAATGTTAAAGATATACGTACATCCTCCGGGGATGATACTTTGATCATACTTCCCCATCAGGCAATCCCCCCTGCGATTTTGCATGAAAATAGTGGCATAAAAGGGATGATTCCCGAAGACAGCGGTGCATATGGCTGTCTTTACAGAGGTTGGACATCAGACAATATCGATCTGTACATCATGGAAGCAGCAGGTGTTTTTGATAACAACGCAAAGAAGTTTTTTGAAAAGGTCGTAGAGATCAGAAATACCATACCATTTGATACTGTACTGTATGCACCAGCAATAGCTCTACCAGAGAACGTAGCCATGCTTGCATATCTGGGAATTGATCTGATGGATTCCACAAAAACCATCCTTGCCTCATACAGAGACCTGTATCTCACATCAGAAGGAATGCAGCATCTTGACAGGTTATCAGAGTTCCCATGCAGGTGCAGTACATGCAATGGCGCAGACATATCATATATTGTCTCAATGGAAGGACCTAATCGCCAGGAATTTCTTAAGCAGCACAACCTGAATGTCCTGGAAGCCGAAATGGCATACGTCAGAGAAAGAATACGGGAAGAAACACTGAGAGAATATATTGAAGGACAGTGCAGAGCACGTCCATGGCTTACTGCACTACTTCGTCTCTCTGATAGGGAATACAGCTATGCTGAGAGCAATACCCAGATAGTCCGCTCTGTGGAGATGATCGCAAATACTTCAGAATCACTTACAAGACCTGAAGTTGTCAGGTTTGCCGGCAGGGTTGTGGATCGTTATGCACCTCCTTTAGCAGATGTACTTGTAATTCTGCCATGCTCTGCAAAAAAACCTTATTCAAACTCTCCTTCACACCAGCAGTTCATCAGGGCTCTTGGAAAATACAGGAAGTATGTTAATGAGCTGATAATCACCTCACCCCTTGGAATTGTTCCCAGGGAACTGGAAATAGCATATCCTGCCGCCCACTATGATATTTCGGTCACTGGCCAGTGGAGTGCAGATGAGCTTGAATGGGTATCCAGCCGCCTGTACAGCTATCTTTGCAGTAACGATTATGGAACTGTTGTTGCCCATGTTGACGGACCCTATCGGAAAATATGTGAAACAGTAGCTCAGAAACTTGGGATCAATATAATATATACAAGCAATGGAAATGCCACATCCCGGGAATCACTTTCAAATCTAAAAGGTACTGTATCTTCGTTGCTGAAAAATGCAACAGTAACTGGAATTAAAAAAACCGAGGAAATGCTTAGATCAATTGCAGATTTCCAGTTTGGAAAAGGTGCAGGACAAATGCTGCTACCTGATGGTGCTGTTATAAAAGGTCCCTATCCAAAACATCAGATATACGTGGACAAAAGCCAGGTAGCAACCATGGTACCCCAGTACGGGATACTTGCACTGACACTCAAGGGAGCAGATCTGATTCTTCCTTCAAACAGCTATATTGTGACAATTGATGACTTCATACCCAGAGGTTCTATTCTTTCACCTGGAGTAATAAAGGCAGATACACGTATAAGGCCCATGGATGAGGTAATCGTACAGGGGCCCAGAGTGATTGGAGTCGGACGTGCACTTATGGGAGGAAAACAAATGACACAGTCAACACGGGGAGTTGCAGTGGACCTCAGACATGTAAGAAAATATTAATTTTGGAAATACATCCTTTAATTATGATCATACGCCAGTTTCAGCCCAGTGATTTTGAAGAAATAGTCTCGATTGAGACCGCTCTATTCCAAAAATCTGATCCTCTGAATTATATTTCACTCTATGAGATTAGCAGAGAAGGGTTTCTTGTAGCAGAGGTCGAAAAAAAGACCGTGGGTTTTGCTGTAGGTTATCCGGTCGATGACAACGAGTGCAGAATATTTTTCATTGCAGTCCGGGCTGACTATCAGGATCAGGGTATAGGCACACACCTAATCTATTCACTGCTTAATCGTTTTCACAGAAATCTGATCCGGTATGTAAGTCTGGAAGTGAGAGCAGATAATCATCGTGCTAGGAGATTATATCGTAACCTGGGATTTATATCGTGCTGGACTGAAAAGAATTACTATCCGGATGGAGAGGATGCTATCTTCATGAAAATGATATTATCTCCATCAGATTCGTTTTTACTGTCGGAAAATCTGGAAATAAATATTGAAAATGCAGTAGAATGAACCGGAAACATCAATTACTATGTGCGATCTCATTCCCGGATTTGGCTGCAAGTTCCTGCATGCGTGATGTGGTCTGTGTAATACTGGAGCTCTCATCTTCTGAAATTATTGAAGCAAGATGGTTGCCAAGTACAAAAATAGCGTGTTTGTGCTCCGCTTTACTGCGGTGAATGTGCATGGGACTGATAGAAAGTGACTGGTATTCTTCAAAATCGTGTTCTAATCCCTGGCTTTCAAAGTATCTCTTTATCTGGGCCATCAGTGT